>NZ_JBEHZD010000420.1:0-7247 GCF_040240285.1 Streptomyces sp. HSW2009
GGACGCGCGCGGGCGCCTGGTGGCGGCCCCGACGGCTGGCGGGGCCCGTCGCGGCGCCTGGCGGCCCGTGTGCGCCCGGCGAACGGTGCGCTGGCGCCCCGAGGGCCCGGCAGCGGCGTCCGGGGCGAGAGGGCCGAGAACGACGCGCGGCCGGCTCCGCCGCACCCACCCCGCCCCACCGCACACCCCACCGCCACGCCACGCCACGCCCCACCTCGCCGCATCCCGCCCCGCCTCGCCGGGCGCCCCCACCGCGCCTTCGCCCCGTACGCGTCGGCTCAAGCGCCGCACGAGGCGTACGCGGCCCCGTACGCAGCGCACACCAGGCGGAAGCCGGGGGCCGGGCCGCGCGGGGTCCGGGGGCGGGGTGGGTGCGGCGTTTCGCGGTGGGCGGGTCGGCGGGCAGGGGTGGCTCGGGGCGGCGGCCAAGGAGGTTGGTGGGGCCGGGCGTTCGGTGGGGGCCGGTGGGGCGAGTGCTGTCGCCGCCGGGCCGTGGCTGGCGGGGCGGTGGGTGGTGGGCGGGATGTGGCAGGCGGGCGGAGGCTCGTACGACCGCAGGCCGGCCGTCGGGGACGCCGTGTTCGGGGTGTCCCGCCGAACGCGGCGGGTTCGTCCCAGGCGTCACGTGAGCCACTGGAGCCCCAGTCCAGCCTGACTGGAGGGACGATATTGAGCCAGTACCGGAGAGTTCGATGCTGGGGTCAGCGACCTCAGCGTGGCGCGATCATGTTTCTACTCTCCGTAACCGTCACCTTCCGTGACGCCCTCCGGCCCGCCGGGTGGACGGAGGGCCTCCGGTCCGCCGGAGGCGCGCGGTCCGGCCGCCCACAGCGAACGGGCCACCCGCGGACGCCATCGGGCCCGCTACTTCGATGCATCGGGCATTCAAGAACGAAAGGCAGCCGTGGAACAGGCGTGCCGGCGCTGGCACCCGGTGTCGGCCTGCCGGTAGGCCGATCCGCACAACCGGCCCGCCCCCGGGGTCCCGCGCGGCCGACCGTCGCGCCGTGCCCGGCCGGGCACGCTCCGGCCGCCGAACCGTCGTACGCCGCCGTACGTCCCGGCGTCGTACCGCCGGCTGCCAAGCCCCCACCGCCCGAAGGCCCGATGGGGCACACCGCCGCCGTGGGCGCCCGACGGCCGGAGGCCGGGCGGCTGGCGGGTCCACTCGGCCCGAAGGACGCGCTGCCGGCGGTGCGCGGCGCGGTGCCGGCGGCGGAAAACGTACGCGGGGTGGTGCGGGCGCGGTACGGGTGGGCCGTGGAGTGGTTCGGGACGCCGCCGGCACCCTCGCGCGGGGGCGGCGGCGCAGAAGCGGAACCCCGAGCCGAGCCGTACCGGAATCTCGTACCGAAACCCTGAGCTGGTCCGGAACCACCCCGTCCGGCCAGCCCGGCCCCGGCCCGGTCCCACCCGGCCCACCGACGGCACGGCACCTCGGCCAGCGCCCCACACCCGCACAACAGCCACCGCCGTCGGCACCCCCGCGGCCTGCGCCCCGCACCCGCCCGCGCGGACGACGAGCGCCCCACCGCCCCATCGGCCCGCCACCCCACAGAGCCCTCGGCCCATCGGCCCATCGCCCCGGCGGCCAGCCGCCCCCGCCCCCGCCCCCGAAACGCCCCAAGGCGCGTCCCGGCGGATCGCGGGCGCGCCTTGGTTCTCGTTCTGGTTCTCGTTCTGGTTCGCGTATTCGTACGCGTACTCAGCGGAGTCTTGCCGGAGAGGGAGGTCCCGCAAGTCGCCGTGCTGTTGTCGTGCTGTTGTCGTGCCGTCGTCGCCGTCTTCGTGGTGTGAGCCCGCCCCGGCACCCCCGCACGCAAGCGCGCGCTGCTCGTTCAGTAGGCGAGTTCGTTGCTGCTGCCGCCGGGGGCACTGGCACTGGCTTCGACCAGGGCATCGGCGACGGTGCTGATCTGCGGGAGCCACGGGCGCAGGGTGCCGCGGGCGGCCGGACGCGGGGCCCGCTCCCAGCGCACCTGGCCGGCGCCGATCTGGGACGGCGGCAGCGCCACGTACCCACCGTCGCCGTGGAAGCGCAGCGAGCTCGGCACCCAGTCCTGGCTGTGCAGCAGCTCGCCGAGTTCCTCCAGCGAGTACGGGGCGACCAGCAGCGACCAGCGGGTCGGGGTCGCGACGACGGGGCCGATGGTGACGCCGGCCAGGTCGAGCGCGGCGACCGCGCGGGCGCCGGCGACGGCGGGCAGGCTGACCGCGCACGGCGCCTGGTTGCCGGTCGCGAGGATGATCGGCGCGGTGGGCCGGTTGGTCCACCACCAGCGCACCATCCGGGCGTCGGTGGTCGCGGCGAGCAGTCCCGGGTCGAACGGGTGGGCACCTGGCACCACGCAGTCCGGGTGTGGGCAACTGCACTCGCCGGGCCTCCCACCAGGGGGAATGCCGGCTCCGGGAAGGATCGGCCAGCGCCATTCGGTGGCGCAGGTGAGCGCCGCGCCGAGCAGCTCCGTCCTCCTGCCGCGCCGCATCGAGAACTTGCGTCGCTTACCGGGGATCTCGCGCATGAGCGCTCGTTCCTTTCCGTGAACGCCGAGGGCTGCGGACTGCCCCGCGGGGCAGCGGACGTTTCTCATCTCCATGGCATCGCTGGTCCGGGCGACGCATGGCACTGCGGTGGCACTGCTCAGACGGTGGCACTACTGGACACTGCTGGCACTTCAAGCACTTCTGGCACTTCGAACGCTGCGCTCTGCTCGCAGCATCGCTTCACTTCGCTTGCGCGGTGCGGCGTCGAACCGACGCCGTCGATCACATTTCGTGAACTCATGTCACTGCACGTGCGGGGGGTGTGCCTCTCCCCAACCGTGCCACCCGAGGAGCCCCCTGCGGCCGAGCATGGACCGTGGCGAGGGGTGGCGTGCGCTGCGCGCTTGCCCGCTCTTACTCAGTGTGCGTCCCCCGCCACCGCTGAGGGTGGGCTCGACCGTCATCGATGAAGACGCTCGGACCCGCGATGGGGTTCCGGGTCGACCCAACTACCCCCGCCCTTCAACAAGTGCATACCCGCCGAAGTGGGTATGACGCGCTGCCGGATGACGACAGTCGACCGCAATTTGACGACTCGGAGGGCATTTTCCAGACAACTTCGATTCGCCACAGACACCACCAACCCCACCTACCCAGTGCTAGACATCGCCTGACGGGTACGTGTACATGTGGAGCATTCATAGCGGCGCAACATGACATGGGGGTTTGCAATGCTATTGAGAAGAATGCCCCTGCCTTCCGAACCCGCTCTCTGGGTCATTAAAGCGCCAGGAATCCGAAAAAAGACGGGCACTTCCCCCGATCCGCAGTGCGACATCGGCGGCCGGCCACTATCCAGCACCGGGCGTGGTCAACCATGACGGCGCGGAGACTTCCAAAAGCGGCTGGAATCGATTCATCTCTTCCGGGACCCTCTCACAATCCCGAGCCCGCTCCAGCGGCGCCTTCCCCACGCACCGGCGGCGCTGCATCGGCGCACCAGCAGGCCACGTCACCCTCCGTGCTCGACGCGGGCCCGCTGCCCGCCACCAGCACGCCGTACACCGTCGTCCAGGACCGGCTCGCGGGGTGGGTGTCCGACCTCACCACGCTGCACGAGCTCACCGAGCGGCTCGCGCACGCGACCACGCTCGACGACGCGCTGCGCGAGTTGCTGCGCGCGGGCGCCGCGCTCGTCGGGGCGCAGCGTGGCATGGCCGCCCTGGAGCCCGCCGACGGGCTCGGCCCCGCCCTCACCATCGGGCTCGGACTCGGCCACGCGGAACTGGGCCACATCGAGACCATCCCGCGCGCCTCGGGTTCCGTCGGCCGCCTCCTGGACGGGCTGCCCGAGCCGGCCGCCGGCGCGAACGGCGGCACCCGCGGCGCGGCGGGAGACCCCGACACCCACACCGCACCTGGTGCCGCCGGCACCCACCCCACGACCGGCACCCGTGCCGCCCCCGGCGCTCCCGGCACCAGTCCCGGCGCCCCCACCGCAGTCGGGAGCTGGCCCACCGAGGACGCGCACCCCGACATCGCCGGCGAGGACGACCTCGATCCGCGCCACCGCGAGGTGGCCGCCCGGCTCGGCTACGCCGCCAGCTATGCGCTGCCGCTGGAGGCCCGCGAGCAGCAGCCGACCGGGTACGGCAGCGGGTCGGCGACCGACCCCGCCACCGGCGACCCCGCCACCGGGACCGACACCACCGCCGGAGCCGGGCCCGCCGCCGACCTTGACCCCACCGCCGGGCTCGCCCCCGCCACCAGCCCCAACCCCACCGCCGGGGCCCGCGCAAGCCGCACCCTGGCGACGGTGGAACCACCCGCCCCACCGCGCGGCCGGCTCGGCGCCGTGGTCTGGCTGTACGACGAACCGACCGAGCCGACGGCACGCCAGCGGCACCTAGTCGGCCTCTACACCAGGTACGCGGCCGAGCACATCGCCCGGCACGTCGAACTCCACCGCGACCGCCGTACCGTCGCCACGCTGCGCGAAGAGCTGCTGCCCAGCCGGCTGCCGCGGGTGCCCGGCGTCCGGCTCGCCGCGCGGCACCACACCGGGCCGTTCGGCGGCGGCCACTGGTACGACGCGCTGGCGCTGCCCGACGGCGCGCTCGGGCTCAGCATCGGCGGGGTCACCGGCGGCGGGCCGAGCGCGGTCGCGGCGATGGGCCGGCTGCGCGCCTCGCTCCGCGCGTACGCCGTCCTCGAAGGCGAAGACCCCGTCGCCGTCCTCTCCGACCTGGAACTCCTGCTCCGTCTGACCGAGCCGGCGCGCGCGGCCACCGCGCTCTTCGCGTACTGCGAACCGGCCCACCGGACGGTGGTGCTGGCCGGGGCCGGGCACTGCCCGCCGCTGCTGATCGGCGCGGAGCGGACGCGGTACGTGGAGACCTCGCTGTCCGCGCCGCTGGGCATGCTCGCCTGCTGGGAGGCGCCGAGCGTGGGCGTCTCGCCGGAGCCGGGCGACACGCTGCTGCTGTTCAGCGACGGGCTGCTGCACCGCACCGGCGCGCCCATGGACCGGGCGTTCGCCCAGGTGCACGCGGCGGCGGCGAGCGTGCCGAAGGCCGCCCTGCACGACCCGGACGCGGTGGTCGACCACGTCCTGCGGACGGTGCTCGCACGGTCGGACACCGGCCGGGGCGGCCCCAGTGGCACCTCGCTGACCAGCGGTGACGAGGACATCGTGCTGCTCGCGGCGCGCTTCGACTGATCGGTGGGGCGACGGCGCGGCAGGTCGCGCGAGACGTCCGGATCGGGGTGGGTCCGGCGGCCGGCCGGTGGCCCGGCCCGGGGCGGCGGGGGGCCTGGCGGGCAGGTCGGGACGGACCCGGCGGGCATCCGGGGCGCGGTGCCGGGGCGCCCGGCGTGCGCCACCAACGCCCGGCCGCGGGTGCGGTGTGCGGCGGCGGACCAGGTCAGCGAGGTGGTGCACGGGGTGGCTGCGCGGCCGGACCCGGGGCGGCAGGCCGCCCGTACCGAACCACGGCCAGCCGCGGTCCAGACCAACGCTGCCGTTCCCTGATTCCCCGCGTGAGCTGCTGTTTTCGGTCCTCTGCTCATCGATGGTGCCGGGCCCTCCGAAGTAGGTGTCGCTCACACATACGATGGAGAAGGTCCCCAGGCCCGAGGCCGGGGCGGTCCAGTTCGAGGAGGAGACGTGACCGAGGAGCCCACTCCGGAGACCCTGGAGAGCGACAAGCCGATCAAGCAGCGCAGGAACACGCTTTACCACGGCGTGTCCGACGAGCTCGCCACCAACATGCAGAGCGGTTGGGCCGACACCGAGTTGCACGATCTGCGGCCGATCCCGCAGGTCGAGCACACCGCCCGGCGCCGCGCCGCGCTCTCCGCCCGCTTCCCGGGCGAGCGGCTGGTGATTCCCGCGGGCAACCTCAAGACCCGCTCGAACGACACCGAGTACGCCTTCCGCGCCTCCAGCGAGTACGCGCACCTCACCGGCGACCAGACCCAGGACGGCGTGCTGGTCCTGGAGCCGACCGGGGCGAGCGGCCACACCGCGACGCTGTACCTGCTGCCGCGCTCCAACCGGGAGAACGGCGAGTTCTGGCTCGACGGCCAGGGCGAGCTGTGGGTGGGCCGGCGCAACAGCCTCGCCGAGGCCTCGCAGCTCTACGGCCTGCCCTGCGCGGACGTGCGCGAGGTCGCGGAGAAGCTGACCGAAGCATCCGGGCCGGTCCGCGTCGTCCGCGGGCACGACGCGGGCATCGAGGCGGCGCTGACCGACAAGGTCACCGCCGAGCGGGACGCCGAACTGCGCTCCTTCCTCAACGAGCTGCGCCTGGTCAAGGACGAGTTCGAGATCGGCGAGCTCCAGAAGGCCGTGGACTCCACGGTGCGCGGCTTCGAGGACGTCGTACGCGTCCTGGACAAGGCCGAGGCCACCTCCGAGCGCTACATCGAAGGCACCTTCTTCCTGCGCGCCCGGGTCGAGGGCAACGACATCGGTTACGGCTCGATCTGCGCGGCCGGCCCGCACGCCACCACCCTGCACTGGGTGCGCAACGACGGTGCGGTGCGCCCGGGCGAGCTGCTGCTGCTGGACGCCGGCGTGGAGACGCACACCCTCTACACCGCCGACGTCACCCGCACGATGCCGATCAACGGCACGTTCACCGCGCTCCAGCGGAAGATCTACGACGCGGTGTACGCGGCGCAGGAGGCCGGCATCGCGGCGGTCAAGCCGGGTGCGAAGTACGTCGAGTTCCACGAGGCGTCGCAGCGCGTGCTCGCCACCCACCTCGTGGAGTGGGGCCTGCTCGAAGGCCCGGTGGACCGGGTGCTCGAACTCGGTCTCCAGCGCCGCTGGACGCTGCACGGCACCGGGCACATGCTCGGCATCGACGTGCACGACTGCGCCGTCGCCCGCCGCGAGACGTACGCCGACGGCACCCTGGAGCCGGGCATGTGCCTGACCGTGGAGCCGGGTCTGTACTTCCAGGCGGACGACCTGACGGTGCCGGAGGAGTACCGCGGCATCGGCATCCGCATCGAGGACGACATCCTCGTGACGGAGGACGGCAACCGGAACATGTCGGCCGCGCTGCCGCGCACCGCCGACGAGATCGAGCTGTGGATGGCCCGCCTGAAGGGCTGACCCGACGGGCCCCGACGGGACCCGACACTCCCAGCACGACGGCCACCGGGGCCGGGGGGCGCCCCCCCCCCCCCGCGGGCGCCCGGGGGGGGGGGGGGGCGCGGCGGCCGGGGGGGGGGGGGGGGGGGGGGGGGGGGGG
>NZ_JBEHZD010000421.1:0-7242 GCF_040240285.1 Streptomyces sp. HSW2009
GACCAGCGGGAGGGCGCGGGCGTCGGCGCGCGCTGACGGCGGCCCCGCCTTAGCGTGCGCGCCGCGCCACCGCTCGGCCCTGCGGGCGCGGCTAGCCCGGCTCGGCGCCGGTGGCCACCGGGCGGGAGGCGTCGCCGGACCACTCGCTCCAGGAACCCACGTACAGCGCCGCCGGCACCCCGGCCACCGCCAGGGCCAGCGCCTGGTGGGCGCCGGACACGCCCGAGCCGCAGTAGACGCCGACCTCGGCCGCCTCCGTCGCGCCCAGTGCCGCGAAGCGTTCGGCCAGTTCGGCGGCTGGCCGCAAGCGGCCGTCCTCGGTGACGTTCTCGCTGGTGGGGGCGGAGACCGCGCCCGGGATGTGGCCGGCGACCGGGTCGATCGGCTCGACCTCGCCGCGGTAGCGGTCGCCGGCGCGGGCGTCCAGCAGGAGGCCGCGCCGGGCGAGCCCGGCCGCCCCGTCCGCGTCGAGCAGCGGCAGCCCGCCCGGGCGTGGCGTGAAATCGCCGGCGGCCGGGGACGGGATGGCCGTCTCGGTCGGCCCATCGGCCGCGGTCCAGGCGGCCAGGCCACCGTCCAGGACCCGCACCGACGGGTGGCCCGCCCAGCGCAGCAGCCACCAGGCGCGCGCTGCCGCCCAGCCGCCCGACGGCCCCGCTCCCCCGTCGTACACCACCACCGCGCGCTGGGCCCGTACCCCGGCCCGGCGCATCGCCGTGCCGAATACCTCCAGGTCGGGCAGCGGGTGTCGGCCCGCGTCGCCGGGCGGGCCGGCGAGTTCGGCCTCCAGGTCGACGAAGACCGCGCCGGGCAAGTGCCCCCGCTCATAGTCCACACGGCCGGTCGGCGTCGCGCCACGGCCACCCGGCGGGGTCAACTGCCAGCGGACGTCGAGCAGCAGGGGCGGCTGGGGGCCGGCGAGTTCGGCGAGGAGTTCGGTCGCGGAGACGATGGCGTTCATGGGGCTCATCTTCACCCCATCGGCCACGCACCGTACAGATCACGCCGAACCTCACGTACGACCGGCCGACACCGATCCACCACCTCACCAATTCGGACGCGACGCACCAAACCGGGCATTCTCCTTGGGGAGTCCGGCGCGTGCGGCGCGGTCGGTGGAACGCGCCGCGGTGACTACTGCGAGCATCTGAGCAGACCCGTCCCGTTACACCCCCGCGTGCCCGCGGCGGCGCGGGGTATCAGGCCACACGACGACGCTTCGAGGAGACAGAGACGATGACCGAGGCACGGAAGTCCCCCGAGTGGCACCACCCCGGGGTCAGCCCGGGCGCACCGCCCGTACGCGGTATGAGGGAAGGTTCCGGAGCAACGGCCGGATTGAGCGGCCGGGAGCCCGCGCGGCGCGCGACCGGCACGCCCTGCTGGACGAGTCTGATGGTGCACGACCTCGCCACGACGCAGGAGTTCTACCGGGGCCTGTTCGGCTGGGAGTTCCAGCCGGGGCCCTCCGGGTTCGGTCCTTACGTACGGGCCCTGTTGGACGGTCGGCCGGTCGCCGGGATCGGCGAGATGGCGCCGGGGCTGCACCTTCCCGTGGCCTGGACGACGTTCCTGGCCAGCGACGACGCGGATGCCACGGCCGAGCAGATCCGGTGCTGCGGCGGCACCGTCGCGGTCGGCCCGCTGGACTCCGGCGAAGAGGGCCGGATGGCGATCGCCGCCGATCCGCTGGGGGCCGTGTTCGGCGTCTGGCAGGCGCGGCTGCACCTCGGCAGCGAGGGCGGCGGCGAGCCCGGCACGCCGGTGTGGACGGAGTTGCTGACGTCGGAGACGGAGCACGTCGACACGTTCTACCGGACGGTCTTCGGCTGCCAGGTGGAGCCGGTGGCCACCGCTGACGAGGACTACGTGACGCTGACGGTACGCGGCCGGCCGGGCGCGGCCATGCACGGCGTGGGTCATCGAATCCGCACCGAGGCGGGCGCCCACTGGATGACGTACTTCGAGGTCAAGGACCCGGACGAGGCGGCAGAGCGGGTCGCGGTGCTGGGCGGCCGGGTCCTGCACGACCCCTCAGACACCGCCACCGGCCGCAGCGTGCAGGTCGCCGACCCGGAGGGGGCCGCCTTCACGCTGGTGCACACCGAGCACTGAGCACCGGTTGCGTGCCGGGGCTGAGCGCCGTGCGCAGGCCGGAGGCTGAGCTCGCGCAGGCCAGCGGCTGAGCACTTGTGTGTCCCGGGGCTGAGCACCGTGCGGATGCGGGTCGCGGCAGTCGGTGCGGAGCACACGGTGCGGGTACGGGCCGCGGGAGCTTGAGCACGACACGGTGCGGACGGTGCACGGCGCGGCGCAGGCGGTGTGCGGGTGGTTTCGCTGCGCGCGGGCGGGCGGCGCGTACCCGGTGCCTGCCTTCGGGCGCTGCCCGAGACGGGTGCGGCGGACGGGGTGCGCATCGGGCGGGGTCCGGCGGTGATGCGCGGCGGTGGCGATGTGGAAACGGTGGTGGGTGGGCGCGGCCGGTGGCCTTCGGGCCCGGCGACGACCGCGCCGGACGACGGGTCGACCTGCCGCCCCTTCCGCGACGGGCGCCGGCGCACCGCCCTGGCCCCGCGTACGGACCGCCATCGCGCGGCCACGCTCCCGACGGGGCGTACGGATCGCGGCGGGATGGCACGCACGGCGCGGCGCGGAGAGCGACGGCGGACGGCCGTGGTCAGGCCGTCACGGGGGACGCCGCGCGGACCGCGGCACGGGACCCGGTGCGGGACACGGCACGGGACGCGGTACGCGCAGGGCCGATGTGCCCGGCGCCCCTCCGCGCACTACCGGGGCGGCGGCGTGGCCCGGGTGGTCACGGTGGTGGCCCGGGTGGTCACGCCGTAGCAGTCGGCAGTGCGGCGCCGGTCGGAAGGGTCACGGCGTGGCGGTCGGCAGTGCGGCGCCGGCCGGGGTGGCCGCGCCGGCCCGTACGGCGGAAGGCCCCGCGGCATCGGCGGGGTGCGTGCCAGCACCGGCGGCGCGCGCGGGGGCGTCGGCGGGGCGTGCCGGGCCTTCGGCCGGGTGCGCCGGGGCGTCGACGGGCAGCACCTCCGGGGAGAGCGCGGCGGCGCGGGCCGCGGATGCGGTCATGCGGCGGCGGTGGTGGCGCCGGCACAGCACCTCGTAGCCGACCTCGGGCGTCCGCTCCGCGGTGGTCGCGCCGTCGGTCGGGCGGGCTTCGGGGGCGTCGGCGGGCAACCCGTCCGTACCGGCTTCCCCCGCCACATCCGGCTTGTTGACGTCGCCGACGACGACCTGGGCCCCCTCCACGACCATCTGGCCGCCGACGGTGCGGGCGTTGTGCGTGGCGCGGGCGCCGCACCAGCACAGCGCCTCCACCTGGAGCACCTCGATCCGGTCGGCGAGTTCGACCAGGCGCTGTGAGCCGGGGAAGAGCTTGCTGCGGAAGTCGGTGGTGATACCGAAGGCGAAGACGTCGAGTTCGAGGTCGTCGACGATGCGGGCGAGTTGGTCGATCTGTTCCGGGGCGAGGAACTGTGCCTCGTCGGCGATGAGGTAGTCGGCCCGGCCGCCCGCGCTCAGCCGGGCGACGACATAGGCGTAGAAGTCGAAGCCCTCGCTGGCCTCGATGGCGTCGGTCGCGAGGCCGAGGCGCGAGGACAGCCGCCCCTCCCCCGCCCGGTCGTCCCGGGTGAAGATCATGCCCTGGAGCCCGCGGGCCGAGCGGTTGTGCTCGATCTGGAGGGCGAGCGTGCTCTTCCCACAGTCCATGGTTCCGGAGAAGAAGACCAGTTCGGGCATGGGGGAAAGTGACCTTTCGGTTGTCGTGGGCGTCCGGCGGGGGTGCTGTTCCCGCCGTCCGGCGCGGCGGAGCAGGAGCCTGCCGCGCTGGGCTGCGGGCCGCTGCTCCGGTGGGCGTCGCGCGGGGTGCTGCGCGCCGCACGGTACGGCACGCCGTCCTGATACCTCCCGCCCCGTCCGGCCGCGCGACCGGGCGGGGCCGTCAGAACGGACGCCACGAGCGGTCGTCGGGAACGGCCGGCGGAACAGGGACAGGCGCCGAGAACAGGCGTCAGGAACGGACGTCAGGTACGGACTTCGAGGAGCGGAACGAGTTGTTCGACCGGGGTCATGGAGCCGTGCAGGCCCACCATGGCCGACTCGTTGGGCTCGGTGCGGCTGGCCACGATGGCGACGTCGTCGTGGGCCGCCGCGATCACGTCGCCGATCCGCCCGTACACCCGCTCGTCCACGCCCGCGCCGGGCGGTCCGAACCAGCCGGCGGCCACCGCCTCGTCCCGGCTCGCCACCCACATCCGGTCGCCGAGCACCTCACGCCAGACGGCGAGCACGTCGGCGGCTGCCCCGGGCACCGCGTACACGTGCCGGGCCCGGCCCTCGCCGCCGAGCAGGGCCACGCCCGCGCGCAGTTCCCAGTCCTCGTCGAAGTCGATGCGCGACTCCGGGGCGAAGGGCAGGTCGATCATGCCGTGGTCGGCGGTGACGTAGAGCGCGGCGTGCGGCGGGAGTTGCTCGGCGAGCCGCTGGGCGAGGCCGTCCACGTAAGCGAGCTGGCCGCGCCAGTCGTCGGAGTCCACGCCGAAGCGGTGGCCCTTGCCGTCGACCTCGCTGTAGTACGTGTAGACCAGCGTGCGGCCGGCGGCGCCGAGCTGCGCCGCGGCGAGGTCCATGCGCTCCTCGCCGGAGAGGCGGCCGTGGAAGGTGCCCCCGCTGAGGGCGACCTGGGTGAGCGGCGTGCGCTCGAACGCGGGCGCGGAGACCTGGCAGGTGTGGACGCCGGCGGCGTGCGCCAGTTGGAAGACGGTCGGGTAGGGCTGCCAGGCGTGCGGGTCGGTCCACGGGTGCCAGCGGAGCTGGTTCATCAGCGCGCCGGTGGCCGGGTCGGCGACGGTGTAGCCCGGCAGGCCGTGGGCGCCCGGGGGCAGGCCGGTGCCGACCGAGGCGAGCGAGGTGGCCGTGGTGGAGGGGAACCCTGCGGTCAGTGGGGTGCCGGTGCCGTTGCGGGAGGTGGCGAGCAGCGAGGTCAGGAACGGGGCCTCGGCCGGGTGGGCGCGTAGCAGCTCCCAGCCGAGCCCGTCGATGAGGAAGACGCAGACCCGGTCGGCCGGGGCCAGGTCGAGCCCCGGCGTACCGCTCAGCCCCGGCACTTCCTGGCCGACCACGACGGCCGGCAGCAGATCGCTGAGCGCACCCGTGCCGTACTGCGGCAGCGGTGCGGTCGCCAGGTCCAAGATCGCGTCCTGTGCCGGGTCGTCTGGCCAGGCGTCGCTGGTCACGGGGCCCGCGCCGAATCCCGCCATCAGCGGTCGGTGGCCGTGGTCGCCTCGGACAGCGACTGCGCGAACGCGAGGGTCTGGCGCACGCTGTCGGGCCCGTCGCCCGCCTCGCTGACCCGCAGCGAGAGGTCGTCGGCGGTGGAGGAGCCGGTGTAGCCGTGGTCCGCCTCGCAGTTGGGGTCACCGCAGCTCGCGGGCTCCAGGTCGAGCCGGCTGACGGCGCCCCAGCCGATGGTGAGCACCACCTCGCGGGGCAGCGTGCCCGGGGTGTAGGACTCGGGGTTGGCGACCACCCGGCTCAGCACCACCGAGGAGATCCGGTTGAGCTTGACGGACTCGGTGGAGGTCGTGGCGTACGGAGTGGCGGAGCTGTCGTCGGCGGCCTGCTCATCGGTGTGGCTGACGATGAAGCGGGTGCCGGTCAGCACCAGCACCGTGACGTGCCGGCGCACCTCGTTGGAGTCGAAGGTCGTCTCCTGGTGCACCAGGAACGCCACCACCGGTTCGCCGCCGACGGCGGCCTCGCCCGCCTCGGCAACGAGGGCCGGGTAGTAGCCGCTGCGCTCGCTCGCCGCGCGCAGCCCCTGGGTCGTCGTACCGGTCTTCGCCATGCCTCCCATCCTACGGGGCGCGACCGCCCCCGCTCCCCTCGTGGGTCGGCGCCGACACCGGTCCGGCACCGCACCGCCATGTGGGCGGCGCGGAGGCGTCCGGGAGGCGGCCCGAAAGCGGCATCCGAGCGGCCCGGGGGCGGCGCTGTGGGTCCCGCCGTGGGTCCCGCCGTGGGCAGGCTGAGCGCTGGCGCAGGGCCGGGGTGGGGCGCTGGCCGGGGACAGGCTCCACTCGCGCGCCTCACGCGGGCGCGCGCGTGAGGGACCGGGCGGGTGCCTGGGTCCGGGAAGGCGCAGGGGCCGGCGCGGGTCCGTTGGGTCAGTACGGGTGCCCGCAGAACCGGGGCCCGGCTTGGAGGGGCGGGGCGCGGGTCCCGGGTCGACGGGTTACGGGTCTATCTGGGGCTACGGGTTACGGATTTACAGGTCGCAAGGCGACAGCCATCAGTACGCGGGCAGGTGGCGTGGGCCGACGTCCGTGCGGACCGGGGGCGGGGCGAGGCGCAGGGACGCGCCGAGTACGGACAGCCCGTGCGGCGCGACCACCACCGGTTCCAGATGGACGGCGACCACCTCGGGGTGGTCGCCCACCAGGCGGGAGACCCGCAGCAGCAACTCCTCCAGGGCTGCGGTGTCCACCGGCTGCGCGCCGCGCCAGCCGAACAGCAGCGGAGCCGTACGGACCGATCGGACGAGCTCGGACACGTCGCGGTCGGTGGCCGGTATCAGCCGGTGCGCGGTGTCGCCGAGCAGTTCGGACGGGGCGCCGGCCAGGCCGAAGGAGAGCACGGCCCCGGCGGCCGGGTCGATCGCGGCCCGTACCACCGTGTCCACGCCGCGCGGCGCCATCCGCTGCACCACCAGGCGCAGCGCGTCGGGGCCGCCGAGGAGCCCGGTCAACTCGGCGTACGCGCGACGCAGTTCCGCCTCGCCCGCGAGGTCGAGCCGGAAGGCGCCGAGGTCGGCCCGGTGGCGCAGATGGGGTGCCGTGGGTTTGAGGGCGACCGGGTAACCAAGCCGCTCGGCGGCCCGGGCGGCGCTGTCCGGGTCCGGCGCGGGCAGCGCGGGCAGCACGCTGATGCCGTAGCGGGCCAGCAGCCGCTGGGCGTCCGGTGCGGACAGCGCGAAGCTGCGCGGGAGGTGCCGGGAGCGTACGCGGCCGGCGGGGGCGGGGCCCGGTGCGGCGGTCCCCGCGGGCCCGGGGCTGCCGTCTGGGCTGGAGGACGGGGTGCCGGCCGCGGTGGTGGCCGGTGCGGCTGCGGTGCGCGGCTCGGGGGCAGTGCCCGGGCCGGCAGTGGCGCCTGGCGCGGGGGCGTCGGCGCGCGAGGCTCGCTGGGCGTCGGCAGGCGGGGACGGGGCTGCCGCGGAGT
>NZ_JBEHZD010000422.1:0-7177 GCF_040240285.1 Streptomyces sp. HSW2009
GGGCGCAGTACCGCGGTCCGGTCGTCACCGGCGCTGGCACGGGGACCACCGGTACCCGTACCGCGGGTGCCAGGACCGTTCGTACCCGTACCGCGGGCACTGGGACTGCCCGTACCGGAGCTACCTGTCCCGGTACTGCGAGTACCGGGACCACCAGCACCGGGACCGCCCGTACCCGCAGCGCCCGTACGGGTACCGCGAGTACCGGGACCGCCCGCACTCGTACCGCCAACACCCGCACCGCGAGTGCTGGGACCGCCCGCACCCGTACCGCCAACACCCGCACCGCGAGTGCTGGGACCACCCGCACCCGTACCGCCAACACCCGCACCGCCGTTACGCGGCTTGCGGGGCTCGAAGAAGCTGCCGCCGGAGTCACCCGTGCTGGGGCTGCTCGTGCCGCGGCCGTCCGTACCTGTACCGCGGGTGCCGGGACCGCCCGTACCGGAGCTACCTGTCCCGGTACTGCCAGCACCGGTACTGCCGGCACCGGGACCGCCCGTACCAGCAGCGCCCGTACGGGTACCGCGGGTACCGGGACCGCCCGTACCGGAGCGGTCCGTACCCGCAGCACCCGTACCGGTACCGCCCACACCCGCACCGCCGTTACGCGGCTTGCGGGGCTCGAAGAGGCTGCCGCTGGAGCTGCCTGACCCGGAGCCAGCAGCGGCCGGGGCCGATCCCGTGCGCGGGCCCGGCAGGCGGCCGGTGTCCTCGCTCGCCGTGGCTGCCGGGCCGCCGGCTCCGGCCTCGCCCTTGCGTGGCGCGGGGGGTCGGCCGGCGGGGCGGCGGGGCAGCGTGCCGGCGGTCTCCTCGCGTCCTGGCGCGTCCGTGGAGCGCTGGCCGAGACCGTCGCCGAGGGTCGTGGGGCCCTTGGCGCGGGGTGCCGGGGCGGAGTCGGGGTCGGTCGGGGTGGAGCCGCGCGGGGGGCGCGGCGGGGTGCCGTGGGGGGAGGAGTGGCCCGCGCCGGTCCGGGGTGAGCCGGAGCGCTGGCGGTCGGTGTCTTGGCTGTCGGTGCTGCGCGGGCCGGCGCCCTGTGGGGGAGCGCCCGTTCCTCCTGGTCGAGGCCGGTCGGCGGCGGGGCCGCCGGCGGGCTTGGTGCCGCTACCGCTGCCCTGGGCGCCGGGGTCGCTCCCCGCGGCGGCGGCGTTGCCGTCGCCCTTGGCGCTCTGTTGCTGAGGCTCGTCGGTCATGTGTGTAGGGACTCCTCGGCCGCCGCCCACGGTTCTGCCGTGGGGGATATGCCACGGCATAAATCCTGTCAAGTAGGGCGATTCGCGTCGTACGCCCCACGTGTCACTGTCGCATCATGCGATCCGCGCGGCGGAGGCGGCGCGCATCTGTGACAGCTCTGTGATCGGCCGACTGGCCTGGGCGACTCACCCCACAGGGTGAATAATGCCTGGCTCGCCGGCTCTATGTCGCTCTAGGCTCGTGGACTTTGGTGCCGACAGCCGGGGGAGGGGCGGAAAGTGCGGCTGTACATGGCCGTGGTGGTGAGCGGTTTTCGGCGTTATGCCACCTATCGTGCGGCCACGGTCGCCGGAGTGTTCACCAACTGCGTCTTCGGATTCATCGTCGCCTACACCTATATGGCCCTCTGGGAGCAGCGCCCGCAGCTCGGCGGGTACGACCTGGCGCAGGCCCTGACGTACGTCTGGGTGGCGCAGGGTGTGCTGGCCGCGTCCGCGCTGATCGGCGGCGGCTTCCACGAGGAGTTGCAGGAACGCATCCGCAGCGGCGACGTGGCCGTTGACCTGTACCGACCGGTTGATCTCCAACTGTGGTGGCTCGCCGCCGACGCGGGCCGGGCCGCCTTCCAACTCCTGGGCCGCGGCGTACTGCCCGTCCTGGTCGGCGCGCTCGCCTTCGACCTCGCCCTGCCCACCTCGCCGCTGACCTGGCTGTGCTTCCTGCTGGCACTGGTGCTCGGGGTGTTGGTCAGCTTCACGGTGCGCTATCTGCTGGCGCTCAGCGCGTTCTGGCTGCTCGACGGGACCGGGGTCAACATGATCGGGCTCGTCCTGTCGCTGTTCTTCTCCGGCATGATCCTGCCGCTCAACGTCTTCCCCGGGGCGCTCGGCGCCGGCGCCGAGGCGCTGCCGTGGGCGGCGATCCTCCAGGTGCCGGTCGACGTGCTGCTCGGCAGGCACCAGGGCACCGGTCTGTTCGCCGCCTTCGCCTTCCAGCTCGGCTGGGCGCTCGCGCTGCTGGCCGTCGGGCGCGCGGTGCAGTCGGTGGCGACCCGGAAGGTGGTCGTCCAAGGTGGTTGAGTCGCGGGCCTACCAGGGCGTGCGGGCGTACTTCCTGATCGTGGGCATGTGGGTGCGCTCGACGATGGCGTACCGCACCTCCTTCCTCATCATGACCCTCGGCAACATCGCGGTCACCGCACTGGACTTCGTGGTCATCGGCCTGATGTTCACGCACGTCGACGCGCTCGGCGGGTTCGACCTCGCCGAGATGGCCTTCCTCTACGGCACCAGCAGCGTCGCCTTCGGCCTCACCGACCTGTTCTTCGGCAGCACCGAACGCATCGGGCGGCGGGTGCGCGACGGCACGATGGACACCCTGCTGGTGCGGCCGGTGCCGGTGCTGGCGCAGGTGGCCGCCGACCGGTTCGCGCTGCGCCGGATCGGGCGGGTCATCCAGGGCCTGGCCCTGCTCGGCTGGGCGCTGACCGAGGTGGAGGTGGACTGGACCTGGGACCGGGTGGTGTTGCTGCCGTTGATGCTGGTCAGCGGGGCGGCCATCTTCGCTTCGGTGTTCGTGGCCGGCGCCGCCTTCCAGTTCTGGGCCGGCGACGCGGCCGAGGTGCAGAACTCGTTCACGTACGGCGGTACGACGCTGCTCCAGTACCCGCCCACGATCTTCACCGCGGACCTGGTGCGGGCGGTCACCTTCGTCCTCCCACTGGCCTTCGTCAACTGGTTCCCGGCGCTGTACGTGCTCGGCCGCGAGCAGCCGATCGGCCTGCCGGACTGGATCGGCTTCTGCGCCCCGCTGGTCGCCGCCGTCTGCTGCGCGCTCGCCGGTCTGGCCTGGCGGGCGGGGCTGCGCAGCTATCGCAGTACGGGGAGTTGACCTGGCACCCTGCCGGGCCGCGTCCCCAGCGGACGGGCCGCGGTGGCGTGCGCGACCAGACGCGGGCCGAGATGGACACCACGTACATGGACACCACGTACACAGAGCAGAGAGAGGGGCAGGGGACGATGACGGCGGACGATGCCGCGTTCATCGACGTCGACGGGGTGGAGAAGGTGTTCACCGTGCGGCGCAAGGCGGGCTTCATGCGGCGCGAGCGGCGCGAGGTGCGGGCCGTGGACGGGATCAGCTTCCGGGTGCCGCGGGGCGAGATGGTCGGCTACATCGGGCCGAACGGCGCCGGCAAGTCCACCACCATCAAGATGCTGACCGGCATCCTGGTGCCCAGCGGCGGGCGGCTGCGGGTGGCGGGCATCGACCCGTCCCGGGACCGCTCCCGGCTGGCCCGCCGGATGGGCGTGGTCTTCGGGCAGCGCACCACGCTCTGGTGGGACCTGCCACTGCGCGACTCGTACGCGCTGGTGCGGCGGATGTACCGGATTCCCGACGACCGGTACCGCGCCAACCTGGAGCGGTGCGTGGAACTGCTGGACCTCGGCGCCCTGTTGGAGGTGCCGGTGCGGCAGCTCTCGCTGGGCCAACGGATGCGCGGCGACATCGCGGCGGCCCTGCTGCACGATCCGGACGTGCTCTACCTGGACGAACCCACCATCGGCCTCGATGTGATCAGCAAGGTGAAGGTGCGGGACTTCCTGCGCGAGGTCAACGCCGAGCGGGGCACCACCGTGCTGCTGACCACGCACGACCTGACCGACATCGAGCAGTTGTGCCGGCGGGTGATGGTGATCGACCACGGGCGGGTGATGTACGACGGCGGGCTTGAGGGGCTGCACGCGGTGGGGGAGAGCGAGCGCACCCTCGTGGTCGACCTGGAGCGGGAGGTTCCGCCCATCGACGGGGTGCCGGGCGCGCGCACCGTACGGGTCGAAGGGGCCAGGCAGTGGCTGGCGTTCCCGGCCACCGCGAGCGCCGCGCCCGTCGTGGGGGCGGGGGCCGCCGCGTACCCGCTGGTCGATCTGTCCGTGCGGGAGCCGGACATCGAGGACGTGATCGCCAAGATGTACGCGGAGCGGGCGGAGGGACGGGCGGGGGCGGGCTCGACGCCACGACCGGCCCACCCGTCGCCTGCGGCGGGCCCTGTCACCCACATCACCCCCACCGGCCTCACCCGTCCCCGCCCGGGCGGCCACCAGATGTGGTGCGGCCGGCCGGCAGGTGTGATCAGGGTGAGCGGCAGCGGACGACCGGGCGCTACTGGTCTGGACCTCAGTCGGTACGACTCGGGCACGTTCGGCGCCGAAACGGGCAGCACAACGCGCCCGCGCTGCCCGCCGTGCGCCGCTCGCCTGCACGGACGGTGGTGGCCCGACCACAATTACGGGCTGCCGGCGGGCGGAAACGGGCCCGCCCGGGCGCCGGTGGAACGGCTTCCGGCAATTGCCGAGTAGACATGCACCGGTCCTGTGCGAGAATTATCTACGCGCATCAGTGAGCGAACGTCTACGACGATTCATAAACCCCTTGGGCTCAACGGCGAACCAGGGGATCAGCAATACTTCCCGGCCGGCTGCACCGTCTCCCCGGCTCTCAGGTGAAGGGTTGTTATGAGCGAAATGCGCCGCAAGCCTTCCGATACCGGCATTCGGCACTCCCGTGTCATTCCACCCGGCCATGACCCGGCGGATCGCACCATGCAGGGAATTTTCGACGAACTCTACGAAAGTGAATCCTGGAGACTCTTTCCCGGGGGTGGCGAAAAGGGTGAGAACCCGTCGCGTTCGGGCAGCGGATCGGACCTCGTACAGACCGAGGCGCTCCGTCGTGAACTGCCGGCGCTGCTGACCAGGATCGGCGCCCGCAGCATTCTGGACATCCCGTGTGGTGACTTCTCCTGGATGTCCAGGGCGGACCTCGGAGTGGACTCCTACCTCGGCGCCGACGTCGTCCCCGAGGTCATCAAGCGGAACCGGCAGGACTTTGCCGATCGGGGCCGTGCCCGCCACGTCCTCGACCTCACCCGCAGCAGGCTCCCGCGGGTCGCGAGAGCTATGTGTCCGACGTAGTGGGCGCCGCCGTCGAGCACCGATCCGCCGACAAGTCGATCGGCAGCTGGCGGATCGCCGACCTGTAGCGCAGGTGCACTCCGTCTCGACACGTCACGACGTCAAACCACAGAGACCCGGAGTTCGTGAAAGTGGCTTCAAGTGATTCGCGTATGGCCGGCATACTCGTCGTCAACGAGAGATATTTCCCGGACAGTGAAATAGAAGCGGCGCAGGTGGGCGCCACCTCCTTCACCCGATCCGTACTGCGTTGTCTGCAAAAAGCGGGACTCGCCGCCGGCGTCATCCTGTACAAGCGGGACGAGACGTGCGAAGAACCGCGGCTCGAATTCGTCCAGCGGTCCGGCGTGAGCTGTGCCCTGCTCCGCTTCAATTTCGAGATGAGCACGGAAGCGGTGAGCCGGGCCATCGCCACGGCCACGGCCCAGCTCTGCGCCGACCACGGTTTCCGCGGCCAGGCAGCACAGGCCATGCTCTATTACCAGACGGACGCCCTGCTCGGCTTCCACCCGCAAGAGCTGGCCTGCTGCGTGACCCATCACGGGCCCTTCGTGCACGACTTCGTCGAAATGTTCTCGGCCCGGGACACGGCGCGGGCGTTCGGCGATGCGGACAAGGCGCTGCACCTCTTCAAGCACCAGGAACTCGGCCTGAACCGGGTGCGGGCGAACGGGCGCATGTTTGTGCTCCAGCACTCATGGCTCCAGCGCGAGTACCTGCTCGGCCGGGGTGTCGACGAGCAACGCATACGGGCGGTCCGGCCGCCGATAACGGCACCCGAGGTGCCCGAACCGCTGCACGACGAGCGACTTGCGGCCTTCGTCGCCGGCGCCGAACTCCTCGTCTTCACGGCCGTCGCCAGGCTCGACTACTTCAAGAACGTCGAACTCCTCGTCAGCGGCGCCGTCCAGGCCCGCAAGCGGGGCGTGCCGCTGCGCATCCTGGTCGTCGGCGACCGCCCCGACGACCACGGCGCGCGCGAGGTGCTGCGCGCCCGCGTCCCCGACGAGCACCGTTCGGAGTTCCTCGCCGTCGGCAAGCTCCCGGGCCCGCAACTGCACGCCCTGTTCCGGCAGGCGCGGCCGAACGGCGTCTTCGTCTGCCCCTCGCGCTACGAGACGCTGGGCATCACCCCGCTGGAGGCGGCGCTGTCGGGCGTGTGCACGCTGATGGTCGACTCGCCGGCGGTCGAGGCGCGCCGGTTCTTCCCCGCGGCGCACCGGTTCCTGCCCAGTACGGACGGGCTGGCCGAGGCGATCGGGCAGGTGCACGCGGACCCCGCGGGCGTCGAACGACTCGGCAGGGAACTCCGCGAGACCATCGCCGCCGAGGTCTCCGAGGAGAACTTCGAACGCGACACGCTCAGCGCCTGGCAGGACTTCTCGCTGGCCGCGCAGAGCCTCGCCCCACGGGTCGCCGTACGACAGCCCGCGCGACACTCTGCGCGGCTCCCCGCGCAGGACACCCGCCCCACCGACCAGGACTCGACCCCCACCCCGGCCCGTACCTGACCCCCACCCGACCCCATTCCGCCCCACTTACCCCGCATCTGACGCCCCGCCACATCGACGCAGGTCCCGGCCGCCCGGCGGTCCGTTGGCCAGCCGCCCGCAGGGGCCGAACGGGCGGCCGGGGGCCCGCGTAGGCTGTTCGATATGAGCGGTGATTTCCCCGAGATGCGGGCCTCGGACGCCGAGCGCGAACGGGTGGCCGAGGCGTTGCGCGAGGCGGTCGCCGAGGGGCGGCTGACGATGGAGGAGTTCGACGAGCGGCTGGAGGCGGCGTACACGGCCCGTACGCACGCCGACCTTGAGCCGCTGGTGCGCGACCTTCCGGTGCCGGCGGCGCTGGCCCACCACGCCGCCCGCCCGGTCGCAGCCGGCGAGGGGGGCCCCGCCCCCCGGGCCGGGGGGGGGCGGGGCCCCCCCCCCCGCGGGGGGGGGGGGGGGCGGGGGCGGGGGGGGGCCCGCCGCCGCCCCCGGGGGGGGGGGCCCGGGGGGGCGCCGGGG
>NZ_JBEHZD010000423.1:0-7175 GCF_040240285.1 Streptomyces sp. HSW2009
GGGGGGGGGGGGGGGGGGCGGGGGGGGGGGGGGGGGGGGGGGGGGGGGGCGCCGCCCCCCCCACGGCAGCGTATTGATCCGCGGCGTACGCCGGCGGGCGCTGGGTCAGCGCAGGAACGGGTCCACGGCCACGGCCACGAAGAGCAGTGACACATAGGTGATGGACCAGTGGAAGAGGCGCATCTCCTTGAGCTTGGCGCCGGTCACGCCGGCCTTGGCGCGGGTCTGGAGGCCGTGCGCCTCCTTGAGCCAGAAGGCGCCGAGCGCGGCGGCGACCACCGGGTAGAACCAGCCGGTGTAGCCGAGCGGCCACAGCAGAAGCGACACGCCGACCATCACCCAGCTGTAGAGGACGATCTGGCGGGCCACGACCTTGTTGCCCGCGACGACCGGCAGCATCGGCACGCCGACCCGCTCGTAGTCGTCCTTGACCTTCATCGACAGCGGCCAGTAGTGCGGCGGCGTCCAGAAGAAGATGACCAGGAAGAGCACCGCACCGGCCCAGGAGACCGAGTTGGTCACGGCCGACCAGCCGACGAACACCGGCATGCAGCCGGCGATGCCGCCCCAGACGATGTTCTGCGCCGTACGCCGTTTGAGCAACATCGTGTAGACGACGACGTAGAAGACCAGCGCACTGAGGGCGAGCATCGACGACAGCGGGTTGACCAGGAACCACAGCCAGGCCGTGGAGACCACGGTCAGCGCGTACGCGAAGACCAGGCATTCGCGCGGCGAGACCATGCCGGTGACCAGGGGCCGCTGCGAGGTGCGGTCCATCAGGGCGTCGATGTCCCGGTCGATGTACATGTTGAACGCACCGGCGCCACCGGCAGACATGAAGCCGCCCACGCAGGTGGCGAGCACCAGCCACAGGTCGGGGACGCCCTCGGCGGCCAGGAACATCACCGGAACGGTCGTCATCAGCAACAGCTCGATGACGCGCGGCTTCGTCAGCGCGAGGAACGCCTTGGCACGGGCCCCGAACGGCCGGTGACTGTGGCTCTGGGTAGAGAGCGACCCCACAGGACGGGATTCGACGGCCGTCACGCACACCCCTGGTTTAGTGACATCAGCGGCGGTGAGCCGCGGGCAGACCAGCAAGCACCGGACATGAAGACCCGGTAAAGACTTGCGCGTACCACGCCACTCTAGACGTTGCCGCTCCCTCGTCCGTCGCCGGGGTGGGGTCGTGTTGGCGGCCGACCTGGGGTGCTCGGGGGGCGGTGGGGCGAGCACGGACCGCGGTTCCGGCGCGCGCTCGGGCGCCGTCACCGGCAGGGTGGGAGGAGGGTGTGTCGAGGGTCCGCCGCGGCCCTCGGCGCGGGCGCCCGTGACGGGCGGGCGACACCCCGGGGAACCCGTGTGGCCAGCCGGTCATCGCACTGTCCACAGGGTGCAGCGGTCGAAAGGATGACCACCGTCGCGAGGGTAGGCTCGGCCCTGCCCGGCGTAAAACCCTCAACCGGCATCCGACCTTGTGGAGAGGAGCCCTGACTCAGGGTGAGCACCAAGTCGACCACCACAGATCTTGAGTGGACCGAACTGGACCAGCGGGCCGTGGACACCGCCCGCGTCCTGGCCATGGACGCCGTGCAGAAGGTCGGTAACGGCCACCCCGGCACGGCCATGAGCCTGGCGCCCGCGGCGTACCTGTTGTTCCAGAAGTTGATGCGGCACGACCCCTCGGACGCGAACTGGACCGGCCGTGACCGGTTCATCCTCTCGCCGGGGCACACCAGCCTCACGCTCTACGTCCAGCTCTTCCTCAACGGCTACGGCCTGGAGCTGGAGGACCTCAAGGCGTTCCGCACCTGGGGCAGCAAGACCCCCGGCCACCCCGAGGTCGGCCACACCACCGGCGTGGAGACCACCACCGGCCCGCTCGGCCAGGGCATCGCGAACGCGGTGGGCATGGCCATGGCCGCCCGCTACGAGCGCGGACTCTTCGACCCGGACGCGCCGCAGGGCAGCTCCCCCTTCGACCACACCATCTGGGCGATCGTCTCCGACGGCGACCTGGAGGAGGGCATCTCCGCCGAGGCGTCCTCGCTCGCCGGCCACCAGAAGCTCGGCAACCTGGTCGCGCTCTACGACGACAACCACATCTCCATCGAGGGCGACACGGCCACCGCGCTCTCCGAGGACGTGCTCGCGCGGTACGCGGCGTACGGCTGGCACGTGCAGCGCATCGAGCAGGGGCCGAACGGCGACTTCGACGTACAGGCGCTGTACGCGGCGCTGAAGGCGGCGCAGGCCGAGACGGAGCGGCCGTCGATCATCGCGGCCCGCACGATCATCGCCTGGCCGGCCCCGAACGCCCAGAACACCGAGGCCTCGCACGGCTCCGCGCTCGGCGCCGCCGAGGTCGCGGCCACCAAGGAGGTGCTCGGCTTCGACCCGGAGCAGCACTTCGCGGTGGACGAGACGGTGCTCGCGCACGCCCGCGCGGTCATCGAGCGGGGCCGCGCGGCCCACAGCGACTGGGACAAGCAACTCCTGAGCTGGCGCGAGGCCAACCCGGAGCGGGCCGCCGAGTTCGACCGGATCAGCGCAGGTGAGCTGCCGGCCGGCTGGGAGAAGGCGCTGCCCACCTTCCCGGCCGGCAAGGACGTGGCCACCCGCAAGGCGTCCGGCGAGACGCTGAAGGCGCTGGGCGCGGTCATCCCCGAGCTGTGGGGCGGCTCGGCCGACCTCGCCGGCTCCAACAACACCACCATCGACGCGTCCTCCTCCTTCCTGCCGGCGGACAACCCGCTGCCGGAGGCGAGCCCGTACGGCCGCACGGTGCACTTCGGCATCCGCGAGCACGCCATGGGCTCGACCATGAACGGCATCGCGCTGCACGGCAACACGCGGATCTACGGCGGCACCTTCCTGGTGTTCTCCGACTACATGCGGCCTGCGGTGCGGCTGGCCGCGCTGATGAAGCTGCCGGTCACCTACGTGTGGACGCACGACTCCATCGGTCTCGGCGAGGACGGTCCGACCCACCAGCCGGTCGAGCACCTGGCCGCGCTGCGCGCCATCCCGGGGCTGAACGTGGTCCGCCCGGCCGACGCCAACGAGACGGCGATCGCCTGGCGCGAGGTGCTGCGCCGCCACCACGACAAGCCGGCGCCGCACGGCCTGGCCCTGACCCGGCAGAACGTGCCCACCTACGAGGCCAACGAGAACGCGGCCAAGGGCGGCTACGTGCTGGTCGAGGCCGAGGGCGGGCAGGCCCAGGTGATCTTGATCGCCACCGGTTCCGAGGTGCAGCTCGCCGTCGAGGCGCGCGAGCAGCTCCAGGCCGCCGGCGTGCCCACCCGGGTGGTGTCGATGCCGTCGGTGGAGTGGTTCGACGAGCAGGACCAGGCGTACCGGGACAGCGTGCTGATCCCGACCGTCAAGGCGCGGGTCGCGGTCGAGGCCGGCATCGGTCTGACCTGGTACCGCTTCGTGGGCGACCACGGGCGGGTCGTCTCCCTTGAGCACTTCGGCGCCTCGGCCGCCTACCAGGTGCTCTACCAGGAGTTCGGCATCACCACCGAGGCGGTCGTACAGGCCGCTCGGGAATCGATCGACGCCGCGGCGCGCTGACGCCCGTATACGACTAGGAGGAGTGGCACTTCCCATGACAGACGCACTCAAGCGCCTCTCGGACGCAGGCGTCGCGATCTGGCTCGACGACCTGTCCCGCAAGCGGATCACCTCGGGCAACCTCGCCGAGCTGATCGACCAGCAGCACGTGGTCGGCGTGACCACCAACCCGTCGATCTTCCAGAAGGCGATCTCGGGCGGCGACGGGTACGAGCAGCAGCTCGCCGACCTCGCGGTGCGCGGGGTCACGGTCGAAGAGGCCGTCCGCATGATCACCACGGCGGACGTCCGGGACGCGGCCGACATCCTGCGCCCGGTCTTCGACGCGACCGACGGCCAGGACGGCCGGGTCTCCATCGAGGTCGACCCGCGCCTGGCGCACCGTACGGACGCCACCGTCGCCGAGGCCAAGCAGTTGGCCTGGCTGGTGGACCGGCCGAACACGCTGATCAAGATCCCGGCGACCAAGGCCGGACTGCCCGCGATCACCGAGACCATCGGCCGCGGCATCAGCGTCAACGTCACGCTGATCTTCTCCCTTGAGCGCTACCGCGAGGTCATGGACGCCTACCTGGCGGGCCTGGAGAAGGCGAAGGCCGCCGGGCTCGACCTGGCGAAGATCCACTCGGTGGCGTCGTTCTTCGTCTCCCGGGTCGACACCGAGATCGACAAGCGGCTTGCGGCGCTGGGCACTGACGAGGCCGGCGGCCTCAAGGGCAAGGCCGCACTGGCCAACGCCCGCCTCGCCTACCAGGCGTACGAGGAGGTCTTCGGCTCGGCGGACGGCTCGGTCGCGCCCTCCGAGCGGTACGCCGCGCTGGACAAGGCGCAGGCCAACCGGCAGCGTCCGCTGTGGGCCTCGACCGGCGTCAAGGACCCGGCGTACAAGGACACGCTGTACGTGGACGACCTGGTCGCCCCCGGCACGGTCAACACCATGCCGGAAGCGACCCTGGAGGCCACCGCCGACCGCGGTGAGATCACCGGCGACACCGTGCGGGCGACCTACGCGCAGTCCAAGGCCGACCTGGACGCCATCGCGGCGCTCGGCGTCAGCTACGACGACGTGGTGCGGGTCCTGGAAGAAGAGGGCGTCGAGAAGTTCGAGGCGGCCTGGACCGACCTGCTGAAGTCCACCGAGGCCGAGCTCAACCGCCTCACTCCGGCAAAGGACTGACCTTGTCTGACCCCGCACGCAGTGACAATCCGCTGCGTGACGCTCAGGACCGACGGCTCCCGCGCATCGCGGGGCCGTCGGGCCTGGTGATCTTCGGCGTCACGGGCGATCTGTCGCGTAAAAAGCTGATGCCAGCGGTCTACGACCTGGCCAACCGCGGGCTGCTGCCTCCGGGCTTCTCCCTCGTCGGCTTCGCCCGGCGCGACTGGGAGGACGAGGACTTCGCGCAGGTCGTGCACGACGCCGTGAAGGAGCACGCCAGGACCCCGTTCCGGGAGGAGGTCTGGCAGCAGCTCGCCGAGGGCTTCCGCTTCGTCCCCGGTGAGTTCTCCGACGACGAGGCGTTCCAGCAGCTCAAGGCCACCATCGAGGAACTGGACGGGGCACGCGGTACGGGCGGCAACTTCGCCTTCTACCTGTCGGTGCCGCCGAAGTTCTTCCCCACCGTCGTCCAGCAGCTCAAGAAGCACGGCCTGTCCGAGGGCCAGGGCGACTCCTGGCGGCGCGCGGTCATCGAGAAGCCCTTCGGGCACGACCTGGCCAGCGCGCAGGAGCTCAACCAGGTCGTCCACCAGGTCTTCCGGCCGAGCGACGTCTTCCGCATCGACCACTACCTGGGCAAGGAGACGGTCCAGAACATCCTGGCGCTGCGCTTCGCCAACACCATGTTCGAGCCGCTGTGGAACCGCTCGTACGTGGACCACGTGCAGATCACCATGGCCGAGGACATCGGCATCGGCGGTCGAGCCGGGTACTACGACGGCATCGGCTCGGCCCGGGACGTCATCCAGAACCACCTGCTCCAGTTGCTGGCGCTGACCGCCATGGAGGAGCCCGCCTCCTTCGACGCGAAGGCGCTGGTCACCGAGAAGCTGAAGGTGCTCACGGCCGTTCGGCTCCCGAACGACCTGGGCCGGCACACCGTCCGCGGCCAGTACACGCACGGCTGGCAGGGTGGCACCGAGGTCTGCGGCTACCTCGAAGAAGAGGGCATCGACCCGCAGTCCAAGACCGACACCTACGCCGCCATCAAGCTGGGGATCGACAACCGCCGCTGGGCGGGCGTGCCGTTCTACCTGCGCACCGGCAAGCGGCTCGGCCGGCGGGTCACCGAGATCGCGGTGGTCTTCCAGCGCGCCCCGCACTCCCCCTTCGACACCACCGACACCCAGGAGCTGGGGCAGAACGCCCTGGTCATCCGGGTGCAGCCGGACGAGGGCGTGACGATTCGGTTCGGCTCCAAGGTGCCGGGCACCTCGATGGAGATCCGCGACGTGACGATGGACTTCGCCTACGGCGAGTCCTTCACCGAGTCCAGCCCCGAGGCGTACGAGCGGCTGCTGCTCGACGTGCTGCTCGGGGACGCCAACCTCTTCCCGCGGCACCAGGAAGTTGAGGAGTCCTGGCGCATCCTCGACCCGATCGAGGAGTACTGGGACCGGCACGGCCGGCCCGAGGAGTACACCGCCGGGACATGGGGGCCGAAGGCGGCGGACGAGATGCTCGCACGAGACGGACGGAGCTGGCGGCGGCCATGAACATCGATCTCACGGACACCACGTCCAGCCAGATCAACTCCGCACTGGTGCAGGCGCGCCGGGCCAGCGGAACACCGGCCGTGGGCATGGTACTCACCCTGGTCATCGTCACCGACGAGGGCAACCACTACGACGCGCTCAAGGCCGCGAGCGAGGCGTCCAAGGAACACCCCTCGCGCATCCTGGTCGTCATCCGCCGCCCCGGGCGCTCCCCGCGCGACCGCAAGATCGCGCGGCTGGACGCCGAGGTGCGGGTGGGCGGCGAGAGCGGCACCGGCGAGACGGTGCTGCTGCGCCTGCACGGGGAGCTGGCGAGCCACGCCCACTCCGTGGTGCTGCCGCTGCTGCTGCCCGACGCGCCGGTCGTGGTGTGGTGGCCGGAGGACGCGCCGGAGCACCCCAGCGAGGACCTGCTCGGCCAGCTCGCCGCGCGCCGCATCACCGACGCGCAGGCCACCGAGGACCCGGTGGCCACCCTCGCGCTGCGGGCCCAGACGTACCGGCCCGGCGACACGGACCTGGCCTGGACCCGCATCACGCCCTGGCGCAGCGTGCTGGCCGCGGCGCTCGACCAGAAGCACTCCACGATCACGTCGGCCTCGGTCGACGGCGAGGCGTACAACCCCAGCAGCGAGCTGCTGGCGCTGTGGCTCGCCGAGCGCCTCGGGGTGCCGGTCGAGCGGCACGTCTCGGACGGGCCCGGGCTCACCGCGGTGCGCCTGGAGACCGCCGACGGCACGATCTGCCTGGACCGCGCGGACGGCTCGCTGGCCGAGCTGGCCATGCCGGGCCAGCCCGACCGGCACGTGGCGCTGCACCGCAGGGAGACCGCGGAGCTGATCGCCGAGGAGCTGCGGCGGCTCGACCCGGACGAGACG
>NZ_JBEHZD010000424.1:0-7152 GCF_040240285.1 Streptomyces sp. HSW2009
CCCCCCCCCCCCCCCCCCCCCCCCCCCCCCCCCCCCCCCCCCCCCCCCCCCCCCCCCCCCCCCCCCCCCGGGGGGGGGGGCCCCCCCCCCCGGGCCCGCCCCCGCGTACTCCTCTTCCGGCATTGGCCCGCGCCGCCGAGCACGCAGGCCGTACCGTAGCCGTGGGGGCGCAGATCTTGCGTACGCGTACGAAGGAGACTTCGCCAATGAACCACGGCGCGTCGCCGGGCGAAGGCGACGACAGGGTGGCCCAGGTGCCACGGGCCCGGGCGGCGCAGTCGCCTGCCCTGGGCCGGATACCGCTCGCGGTGGTCGTCGTGGACGGCGCCGGACTGGTCACGCACTGGAGCGTGGGGGCGCGGAAGCTGTTCGGCCATCCGCGCGAAGCGGCGGTCGGCGCCCTGGCCAGCGATCTGATGCCGGTCTCCGGTGCCTTTCGCCACCAGCACGAACGCCCCCGCGAGAGCACGGGACCCGGCCGCACCGGCACCCCGCGCGACGGCTCGGACCTGATCGACCACCCGGACCCCGACGGCGGCCCGGCCGCTGGCCCGCACCCCGGCCAGCCCGCCGCCCTCGGCCACCTCGGCCCGCAACTCGCCGCCTCGCTGGGCGGCGAATCCTGTTACACCACCGCGGGCCGGGCCCATCTGGCCGACGGCGAGCCCGGCTCGGGCGCCGTGCTCTGGTGGGCCTACCCGCTGGTCGGCCCGGGGCCCGAGCGGCTGTTGCTGCTCGCCGCCGACGCGACCCAGGTGACCGACGAGCAGGGCTGGTACGAGCGGGTGGCGCCCGGGTTCGCGCTGCACACCGAGTTCGCCGAGGCGACCGAGTTGGCTCGGCGGCTGCCCGAGATCCTGCCCAGCATGAGCCCGCAGGAGAGCGCCAGGATCGTGGCCCAGGTGCTCGAACTCGGCTACCCGGTCCTGGAGATCAGCCAGCACGAGCGGGTGCCGGTCATCCCCGACTGGGGCGTGCCCAAGCGGGTGGAGCGGCGCACCAGGCTGCTGCGCACCGCCACCGACGAGGCGGTGGACCCGAAGGTGGCCGCCGCGGCAGCCGCCGAGTTGGACTCGGACCTCGAATACGCGGCGGTGCGTGAACGGCTGGAGTTCCTGAACGAGGTCAGCGGCGCCATCGGCACCTCGCTCGACCTGGCCCGCACCATCGAGGAGGTGAGCGCGGCGGTGGTGCCGCGCTTCACCGACGTGGCCGGCACGTACCTGCGCGAACAGGTCGTGGCCGGTGAGGGCTTCCCGGACGGCCCGCCGGACGCCACCACCCTCTGGCACCGGGTGGCCGTGGAGCACAACGACGAGCCGGGCCGCTGGGACGATGTGATTCCGGTCGGCGAGTCCATGCCGTTCCCCGTCCACACGCCCTTCTTCCAGTGCATGACCAGCGGCGAACCGGTCCTGGTGCCCCGCATCTCGGAGGAGATGGGGCGGGCGATCGCCGCGCAGTTCGAGAAGCGCGACATCAGCCCGCTGATCAACAACCGCTCGATGCTGGTCGTGCCGCTCAAGGCACGGCAGGTGGTCCTGGGCTTCATGATCTTGCTGAGGCACCGGGAGCGGGTCGAGTTCAACGACATGGACCGGGTCACCGGTGCCGAACTCGCCGCCCGCGCCGGGCTCGTGCTCGACAACGCCCGCATGTACACCCACCAGGAGAACGTCGCCGAGACGCTCCAGGACAGCATGCTGCCGCACATCGCCCCGCGGATGGCCGGCTGCGACACCGCGACCCGCTATCTGCCGGGCACCCGGCTCGGCCGGGTCGGCGGCGACTGGTTCGACAGCATCAAACTGCCCGGCTCGCGCACCGCCCTGGTGGTCGGCGACGTCATGGGTCACGGTCTGAACTCGGCAGCGATGATGGGCCAGTTGCGGACCGCGGTGCAGACCATGGCGGGGCTCGACACCTCGCCCACCCAACTCCTGCGCCACCTGGACGACCTGGCCAGGCGGCTGGGCGAGCACTACCTGGCCACCTGTTTGTACGCGGTCTACGACCCGATCGGCGGCGAGTTGACGATCGCCAACGCCGGCCACATCCCGCCCGTTCTGGTCCGCGCCAGGGACGGCCGCAGCGAACTGCTCGACCTGCCGACGGGCGCGCCGATCGGGGTGGGCGGCGTGCCGTTCGAGACGGTACGGGTGCCGGTCGAACCCGGTGACCGGCTGGTGCTGTGCACGGACGGCCTGGTGGAGGTGCGGGGCGAGGACATCGCCGTGGGCCTGGCTGCGCTGTGTGAGTCGGCGGCCCATCCGGCCGCCTCCATGGACGACGCCTGCGACACCATCATCCGCGCGCTGGCCGGGACGCTCAACCAGGGCCGCGGCGGGCGCAAGGACGACGTGGCGCTCCTGATGGCCCGGCTGAACGGCATCGCCGCCGAGGACGTGGCCGACTGGGAGGTGGCGCCCCGCCCGCAGAGCGTGCGCACCATCCGCCGCAAGGTCCGCGAACAACTGTGCCACTGGGGCCTGGACGAGGCCGTGCCCACCGCCGAACTGCTGGTCAGCGAGGTGGTGACGAACGCGGTCCGGCATGCGCGGGAGGACCTGCGGGTGCGGCTGGTGCGCACCGATGCGCTGCTGTGCGAGGTGCGCGACGACGACCACCGGCTGCCGACCCTGCTGGAGACCACGCCGACGGACGAGTACGGCCGCGGATTGCAGGTGGTCAGCCGGCTGGCCAGGGAGTGGGGCACGGCCCGTACGGCCGACGGCAAGACGGTCTGGTTCGAGCAGCCGCTGCGGTAGGCGCGCCCGCCGGGGCCGTGGTGGGTGGGCCAGCGGGTTGGTGCGCTGGTGGGGCGGGGGTAGCGGGGCGGCGGGGGATTGATGGGCGCGTCGCCCGGGCTCGCCTGTCGGTCGCTTGCGCTGGCGCCCGTGCTGGCTGCCTGTGTTGGCGCTTGTGCCGGCCGTCGGTGCCGAGCCGCGTGGGGTCCGGGGGGGGTCCCGTTGCGAGCACTACGCGCGCGTGCGTCCCCGTGCCGGCAGCGACCGGGCCCCGCGCGATTCGCCGGCCCCTCCACGGGGTTCGCCGGGCCGCGGCCCGTACTCCGACATTCACCCGTTCGCCGTAGGGCAGGCCATCCGCTGCTCGCATCCGGACGGCCCGGCCGGCGGGCGGCGGCCCGTTGCTCACATCGGGCCGGTCCGGCCGGCCAGTGGCGGCCCGGCGCCGGTCGTCTGCCGGGCGGCGGGCGGCTGCCGTCCCGCGTCGCCCGGGTGGACGCCGGTACGGGATGGGGTGGCGGTACGCACCGGATCGGGCGGCTACGTGGCGGCGGGCCGGTGGCGGAATGGGGAAACTTTTGATCGTCCGCTTGTGCACATCGACCCGTGCCGCTAGCAATTTGGCATGACTGAGTCGACCGGCTACGCACGGGCTTGGGAAGAGTACTGGCGGGACGCGCCCATCGAGCCGGGCGGTGTCTTCTGGGACGCTCCGGCGCAGGAGACCGTGGTGCGTCAGTTACCCCTCTTCGAGAACGAGTTCGACCCCGAGTTGCCCGTGCTCGACGTGGGATGCGGCAACGGCACCCAGAGCCGGCGGTTGGCCGAACAGTTCGGCCAGGTGATCGGCGTGGACCTGGCGCACGCCGCGGTGGCCAGGGCGCGTGCCGACGACAGCGCCGGGGTCGCCAGCTACCGCCAGTTGGACGCGGCCAACCTGCCCGCCGTACGGGCGCTGCACGCGGAACTCGGCGACGTCAACATCTATCTGCGCGGCGTCCTGCACCAGTGCGACAGCCGCGATCTGCCGCGGGTCGCCGAGGCCATCGCGGTCCTCGTCGGCGACCGCGGCCGGGCCTTCGTCGTGGAACTGGCCGAGGCGGCCGGGCAACTGCTGCGCGGCCTCGCCGGCGGCCCCGCCGGCCCGCCGCCCAAGCTCGCGGCCGTCTTCCAGCACGGCATCGCCCCCGGCGAGGTCTCCGACCAGGCGGTTCCCGCACTGCTGCGCGCCGCGCGGCTGAACACCCTGGCGACCGGCGAACTCCCGCTGAACACCACGGAGTACGGCCCGGACGGCAAGCCGCTCACCCTGCCGTCGGCCTGGTGGCTGGTGGCCCGCGGCGCCTGAAGGGCTGGGCCCGGGCGGGGTTGGGCCGGTCTGGGCGGAGGTCGGCTCACGCAGCGGCTGCGTACCGGAGTCTGACGGTCGGTCGGCCGTTTCGGCTGCGCCGGGTGCTGCGTTCGGGCTGCCGTGGTGCGTACGGGCTGCTGCCGTGGTGCGTACGGAGTCGGTGTGTACGAACCCGGTGCGCACCCGGTCGGCCGCCCTCCCAGGACCGACGCGCTGATCGGCCTCGCCTGCTCGGGAAATGGCTGGTCAACCGGGTGTTGGTGGCCGGGCACGGGTGTTTCGGGGCGGCGGCGGGGCGGGCCACAGCACAGCGTCGTAACGATTGAGGTGTCCACGTTCACGCGCTAAAGCTGTGCTGTCGCCCACACCTCCGTTCGGAGTGACGGACGGTCATATCCGTATTCCCGCTGCTATGTCCGGCCAGTGAGGGGGCGGGCGGCGCCGGGCGCGGGCCCCTCGGCGGCTCCCGAGCGGGGGGTGTGCGAGGTGAACAGGGGGGCCCTGTAGCGAGGCCCCACCCTGTGGGGCAGACTGTTCCACAGGGGCAGCTTGTTCCACAGTCCGTGGGCGGGCGGCTCTGACACGTACCCCCGTCCTCGCCGCCACCAGCAACCCCGGTTGATCGTCCGAGTTGAAGGAAATTGTCAGATGTTCGCTTCCCTGGCCCGGTTCACCTCCGGTCGCAGCAGACTCGTCCTCTACCTGTCAGGAATCCTCTTCCTCGTCGCGGGAGCACTGGGCGGCGGAGTCATCTCCAAGCTGTCCACCGGCGGTTTCGTCGACACCTCCACCGAGTCGGCCAAGACCGCCGAGGTCATGGAGGACCGGTTCCACGCGGGCGCGCCCAACGTCATCCTGCTGATCAGTGACAAGCGCGGCGTGGACGCCCCCGAGGTGGCCAAGGCCGGGCAGGACATCACCGCCAAGCTCGGCAAGGAACCCCACGTCGAACAGGCCGTCTCGTACTGGTCGCTGGGCAAGGCCGAGTCGCTGCGCGGCAAGGACGGCAACAGCGCCCTGGTGATGGCGCGCATCCTCGGTGACGAGGACCAGATCCAGGACCGCTTCGAGGCGTTCGAGTCCCGCTACGAGGGCAAGGTCGACGGGGTCGAGGTCAAGATCGGCGGGTCCGCACTCGCCAACAAGGAGATCTTCGACATCACCGAGAAGGATCTCGTCAAGATCGAGATGATCACCTTCCCGGTCCTGCTGATCGTGATGCTCTTCGTCTTCCGCAGCCTGGTGGCGGCCACCGTGCCGCTCATGGTCGGCGGTCTGACGATCGTCGCCGTACTGCTGACGATGCGTATCCTCACGCTCTTCACCGACGTCTCGGTGATGGCCACCAACGTCGCCACCGGCCTCGGACTTGGCCTAGCCATCGACTACAGCCTCATCCTGATCAAGCGCTACCGGGAAGAGCTGGGCAAGGGCGTCGACATCGACGGCGCCATCTCCATCGCGCTGCGCACCGCGGGTCGTACGGTCGTCTTCTCCGCCATCACCGTCGCGCTGGCGATGGGCGCCCTCCTCGTCTTCCCGTTCTACTTCCTGCGCTCCTTCGCGTACGCCGGCATTCCCACCGCGCTGATCGCCGCCGCGGTCTCGGTGACGTTCCTGCCCGCGCTGCTCAAGGCGCTCGGCCCGCGCATCGACAAGGGACGCATCCTCGGCAAGAAGAGGTCCACCGCGCCCAACCCGGAAGAGGGCTTCTGGCACCGCACCGCGATCACCGTGATGCGCTTCCCGCTGCCGGTCGCCGCGGTCGTCATCGGGCTGCTGCTCTTCCTCGGCGCGCCCTTCCTCGACCTGAAGATGAGCCTGGCCGACGAGCGGGTGCTGCCGACCAGCACCCAGTCGCGCGAGGTGGGCGAGACGATCCGCAAGGACTTCAACGCCCAGGAGACCCAGGCGCTCAACGTCGTCCTCAACGACACGCCCGGCAAGGGCGAGCGCGGCAACATCGCCGGCTACGCCGAGCAGCTCTCCCGGCTCGACAACGTCGCCCGCGTCGACACCGAGATCGGCACCTTCGCCGGCGGCAAGTTGGTCGCCCCGCCGACCCCGGCCGCCGACCGGTTCGGCACCACGGACAGCACCTACCTCTCGGTGGTGCCCAAGAGCCAGTCACTGTCCGAGAAGGGCCGCGAGCTCGTCAAGGACATCCGAGCCGTCGACGCCCCGTACGACGTGCAGGTCGGCGGTCCCGCCGCGGAACTGCACGACGCCATCGGCTCGATGAGCGACAAGCTGCCGCTCGGCCTCGGCGTCATCGCGATCAGCTCGTTCATCGTGCTCTTCCTCTTCACCGGCAGCATCGTGCTGCCGCTCAAGGCCCTGGTGCTGAACTGCCTGAGCCTGAGCGCCACCCTCGGTGTGCTGGTCTGGGGCTTCCAGAACGGTCACCTGGAGGGCTGGGTGGGTGACTTCGCGGTCACCGGGACGATCACCTGGACGGTGCCGATCCTGCTCTTCTGCGTCGCCTTCGGCCTGTCCATGGACTACGAGGTCTTCCTGCTCTCCCGCATCAAGGAAGAGCACGACCTCACCAAGGACAACACCAAGGCGGTGGCGCGCGGCCTGGAGCACACCGGTTCGACCGTCACCGCCGCGGCCGTGCTGATCGCCATCGTCTTCCTCGGCTTCATCATGAGCTCCATCAGCTACATGAAGGCCATCGGTGTCGGTCTCTCGCTCGCGGTCCTGATGGACGCCACGCTGGTGCGTGGCGCCCTGGTGCCCGCGTTCATGCGGCTCGCCGGCCGGGCCAACTGGTGGGCGCCAGGACCGCTGCGCGCCCTGCACGCCAAGATCGGTCTGCGCGAGGGCGACGCCCAGCCGCTGCCCACCGCGCCCCCGCGACCGGACGCCGGCACCGCGGAGCGCGACCTGGAACCCGCCAACCGCGACTGATCCGGTAGCCGCGCCCCCCCCCCCCGGCGCGGGGGCCCCCCGGGGGGGGGGGGGGGGCGCCGGGGGGGCCGCCGGGACAGCTTGCTGACGGCCGGGACGGGAACTGCTTCCCGTTCGGTGGATTCCTTGTAGGCTGTGGGC
>NZ_JBEHZD010000425.1:0-7140 GCF_040240285.1 Streptomyces sp. HSW2009
CGTCCGCTCGTTCTCCGCCAACAGACGGTCCTTGACCGCCGTCGTCCGCACGTACCACGACGGCTGCGCGTAGTAGAAGAGCGCGGTGTGGCAGCGCCAGCAGTGCGGATAGCTGTGCTCGTAGTCCTCGTGGCGGAAGAGCAGGCCGCGTTCCTTCAGATCGGCGAGCACGATCGCATCGGCGTCCTTGAAGAACACCCCGCCGACCAGCGCCAACTCCTCGTGGAACACGCCGTCCTGGCCGACCGGGGTGACCAGCGGCAGCCCGTACGCCTTGCACACCCGGTGGTCGTCCTCGCCGAAGGCGGGGTTGGTGTGGACGAGACCGCTGCCGCTCTCCATGGTGACGTGGTCGCCGTTGACGACGTAGTGCGCGTTCTCCATCGGGAGCACCGAGAACGGCGCCTGGTACGTCCAGCGCTCCATGTCCTTGCCGGTGAAGCGTTCCCCGGTGGGCTCCCAGCCCTCCCCGAGCGCGGCGCTGAGCAGCGCCTCGGCGACGACGATGTGCTGGCTGCCGTCGGTGGCGACCAGATAGGTGATCTCCGGGTTGACCGCGACGGCGGTGTTGGTGACCAGCGTCCACGGGGTGGTCGTCCACACCAGCAGCGAGGCCCGGCCGGCCAGTGGGCCCGAGGTCAGCGGGAAGCGGATGTACACCGAGGGGTCGACGACGGTCTCGTAACCCTGGGCGAGTTCGTGGTCGGAGAGGCCGGTGCCGCAGCGCGGGCACCAGGGGGCGACGCGGTGGTCCTGGACGAGGAGGCCCTTGTCGAAGATCTCCTTCAGCGACCACCAGACGGAGTCGATGTACTCCGGGTCCATGGTGCGGTACGCGCCGTCGAGATCGGTCCAGAAGCCCATGCGGGTGGTGAGTTCGGCGAACGCGTCGGTGTGCCGGGTGACCGACTCGCGGCACTTGGCGTTGAACTCGGCGATCCCGTACGTCTCGATGTCCTGCTTGCCGCCCAGGCCGAGTTCCTTTTCGACGGCGAGTTCGACGGGGAGGCCGTGGCAGTCCCAGCCGGCCTTGCGGGCGACGTGGTAGCCGCGCATGGTGCGGAAGCGCGGGAAGACGTCCTTGAAGACGCGGGCCTCGATGTGATGCGCGCCCGGCATGCCGTTGGCGGTGGGCGGGCCCTCGTAGAACACCCACTCCGGGCGGCCCTCGGACTGTTCGAGGGAGCGGGCGAAGACCTTGTTCTCGCGCCAGAAGTCGAGCACCGCGTGTTCGAGAGCGGGCAGATCGACCTGGGCGGGCACCTGGCGGTACTGGGAATGCGTCATCGGCGGGTTACTCCGGTGGGTGAAAGCGGTCAGCTCACCGGAGGGGCGGCGGCGGTCGGGACGGCGTCCCGTGGCACACCCCTTCCGGACCTGGAAGCAGCGTGACCGGCTTGCACTCGATGACACCCGAGCGGTCGACAGGTGGGGATCACCCCGGATCACCCCTCGCCCCGGTCAACGTCTGTCAACCGCCACCCTATAGGGGCAACCTGCCGTACGAGCCGTGGAGTTGACTTGTACGGGCTGACCTGCGAGGCCCTGTCGACCGCGGCGCATGCGTAGTGATGACGGGGCGTCAGCTCGCCGCGCTGGTCAGCCGTTCCGTGATGAGTTTGGCGAGTTCGGGGACGTTCTGCTCCAGGTAGAAGTGGCCGCCGGGGAAGGCGTGGAACTCGGTCTGCTGGGTCGAGCTGAAGCGCCAGGGGGTGAGCTGTTCCTCGGGGAAGATGTCGTCGCTGCCGTAGCAGACGACGAGATCGGCCTCGGTGACCGTGCGGCGCAGCTTGGTCAGGAAGGACTGGGAGACGGAGAAGTCGGCGCGCAGCAGGTCGGCGGCGCGCTGCCGCAGATGGTCGTGTTCGAGGATCTGCGGGGCGACCCCGCCGCCCGACTTGCTGGTGATGTCGAAGATCTCTTCCTCGGTGGTCAGCAGCGCCGACCCGGTGAAGGGCAGCACGGCGGCCCGCGGTGCCGCGTTCGCCGAGGCGAACAGGGTGGTGCAACGGCTGCGCGGCGCGGTCTCCTCCAGGCGGGCGGCGAGCGCGAGCCCGAGGTAGGCGCCCAGGCTGTGCCCGAGGATCGCGAACTCGCCCTGGAGGTCCTCGTGGTCGCGCAGGGTGGCGACCAGGGTGTCGACGGCGTCGTCGATGGTGGTGACGGGCGACTCCCGCCAGCGGCGACCGCGGCCGGGCAGCTCCACCGGGATCGGTCGGACCGCCGCGGGCAGCGCCTTGACGAGGGGCTCGAAGAACGAGGCCGATCCGCCCGCGTGGTGCAGCAGGACGAGTGGGTGTGGGGACATGACAGGCAACCTCCGTCGAACCACGGTGATCCGGCACGCGCGGTGACGCGCGCCAGCGCCGGCGCGGGAGCACGCCGGCGCGGGGCCGCGTCAACAGGTCAGCGCATCAGCAGGGCGGTGCGTGAGCAGGCCAGCGCATCAGCAGGCCCATGCAGCAGGTCAGCGCGTCGGCGCGCGGGCGTGCCGACGCGGCGGTGCCGGGGGCGGCGGTGTGGTGCCGCCGGCCCCCGGGACCGCGGAGTGCGTCAGCCCTGCTGGTGCGGTACGAACTCGTAGCCGCGCTGGCTCTGCGTGGTCACGCGGTTGTGCTGGTAGCTGTCCTCGCCGCTGACCAGGACCGCGCCGTACTTGTCGAGCACGATGCCGCCGCCGTACTCGCTGATCTGCTCGGTGCCCGGGTAGACCTGCACCTGGGTGGGGACGTAGCGGGCGGCGTAACCCATCCGGTAGTCCTTGCGGGTGCCGGTGTGCGGCAGCGAGGCGTGCATCACCGTGGACCAGAAGATGACGCACTCACCGGGCTTGAGGACCATCGGGAACGCCTTGGACTCGTCCGGCTTCCAGTTCGGGTCCTTCTGGAGCTGCCGGTAGTCGTAGCCGAAGAAGCCGCGCTTGATGCCGTCCTTCTCCTGCGCGTTGACCGCGTCGGCGTCGTACTCCATGCCCTTGGACTCGTCGTAGAACATGGTCTTGTGGGTGCCGGGCATGAGCTGGAGGCAGCCGTTCTCCTTGGTGGAGTGCGTGCAGGCGGTCCACACCGTGATGGTGCCGCCGAACGCGGGCTGTCCGTCCTCCGACGGCCAGACGAGCTGGGCCTTGCCGGTGGCGTGGCCGAAGGTGGCGGCCTGGTGCCAGTCGGTGCCCTCGTCGCCCTGGTACTTCGGGAAGAACTCGCTGCGCCAGCAGAGCACGTTCGGGCCGATCAGCGAAGCGACGCGGTCGACGATCTCCCGCTTCATGATGTGCTCGGAGAGCAGGTCGACGTCCAGGTGACGGTCGTAGTTGGAGATGCTGGTCGCCTTGCCCTCACCCAGCGGGTAGATGGCCTGCGAGCGGTCGCGGAGCTGACGCTGGACGTTCTTCCAGCGCTCCTCCATCTCCTCGACCTCGAATATCTTGATGGGACCGAGGAAGCCGTCCCGCTCGAACTGCGCGACCTCGGCCTCGGACAGGGCGAAGGTGGACTGCTGCTCTGTGGTCATGGGGGGTCAACCTCTCAGTTCGCGGGGGTCTCGGCACGGCGGGCGACATCGGCGGCGACGTCGCCGAGGCTGTTCTCGAACAGCAGTTGCAGGTCGAGGTCGACCCCGTAGCTCTCCTTGATCCGGCCGTTCAGGTCGAGGGCGAGCGCGGAGTGTCCGCCCAGGTCGAGGAAGTTGTCGTCGTTGCTGACCTGCTCTTCGAGCAGATCCGTCGCCCAGTCGAGGATCTGCTTCTCGACGGTCTCCGGGAGCAGGTCGGCGTGCGTCTTGTCACTCATCCGTCACCAGCGTTTCGTTCCAGGACCGGGCGATCGCGGCCCGGTCGACCTTGCCGTTCACGGTCGTGGGCAACTCCGGTACGCACAGGTAGCGCGCCGGATGCATGTAGAACGGGAGCAGCGCCTTGATGTGTTGGCGCAGGTCGGCTGCCGTCGGCGGGGCCGTGGCGTCGCGTGCGACGAAGGCACACACCAGACGGTCGTCGCCCACTTTGAACTGCCGTACCTGGACCACCGCGTCCAGCACCTGGTCGTGGCGGCGCACGGCCGCCTCGATGTCGCTGAGCTCGATGCGGTAGCCGCGGAGCTTGACCTGGAGATCCGCGCGACCCTCGTACAGCAGGTTGCCGTCCGGGAGTTGACTCACCAGGTCGCCGGTGCGGTAGTAGCGCACGCGCGCACCGGTCTGCTCGTCGGTGACGACGGGGTACGCCTTGTTCGTGAGGTCCTCCCGGTTCAGGTACCCCTCGGTGACCTGGGGGCCGGCGAGCCACAACTCGCCGGTCGCGCCGAGCGGTACGTCGCGCCCCTCCTCGTCGACGACCCGGGTGCGGAACCCCGGCAGGGCGGTTCCGATCATGGATCGTTCCTGGTCCAGGTCGTCGTCGACGACCTGGTGGAAGGTGGTGAACACCGTGGTTTCGGTGATCCCGTACCCGTTCACCAGCCGGGGGCCGGTGAGTCCGAAGCGCTTCGCCCAGGGCCGTAGCGCCGCGGAAGTCAGCTTCTCGCCGCCGAAGACCACGTACCGCAGGTCCGGCAGGTCGCGGTCGGAGCGCAGGGCGGCGTCCGCGAAGGCGGCGAAGGCGGTGGGCGTCTGGTTGAGCACGGTGACGCCCTGGTCGATGACGACATCGAGGTACTTGTCGGGCGAGCGGGCCGCCCAGTGCGGCAGGACCACGAGTTCCGCTCCGGTGCTGAGCGCACCCCAGACCTCCCAGACGGAGAAGTCGAAGGCGATCGAGTGGAACAGCAGCCACCGGTCCTGCGCGGTGAAGTCGAACGCGGCCGGTGCGGCCAGCAGCAGCGCCGCCGCGTGCCCGTGCCGCACCGGGACGCCCTTGGGGGCGCCGGTGGTGCCCGACGTGTAGATGACGTACGCGGCGTCCTCGGCCGAAACCCGCAGGTCCAGCGGGTGTGGATCGGTGTGGGCGGCCAGGCCGGCGATCTCGGCGACGGTGATCACGCTGGTGACCGGTGTCTCGGAGATGGCCTCGCCCGGGTCGCCGACCAGGGTGCGGGCGCCGCTGTCGCCGATGATGAAGTTCTTCCGCGCCGGCGGATGCCGGACATCCAGCGGTACGTAGGCGGCGCCGGCCTTGAAGATGCCGATGACCGCGGCGATGGCCTCGGGCCCCGGGGGCATGCGCAGGGCGATTCGATCATGCGCGCGCACGCCGTTTTCCTGGAGCAGCCGGCCGATCGCATCCGACCACGCATCGAGGTGGCGGTAGGAAAAGCGCTGGCCATCGTAGGAGAGCGCGGTGCGCAGCGGATGATCAGAAACCGCGGCCTCGAATAGTTTGAGCAGGGTGCTATCCGCTGGAATTGCGGCGCTGGTATTCACCGCGCATATTCCCCTCTGCCGTGCGTCGTAGAAAAAGTCATCCCAAAATCTGAGACACGTCTCACGCCTTGCACTAGCAACATTAAGCAACACAGGTATGACGTTGTGCCACTAGCAAGTGCCTGTGGCCTGCGTCACATCGGCTAGACGGGGCGTCTGATCTGCGCTTTTCTCCTGGAAACGTCGCTCGGATCAACTAATGTGCCCTTGAGGGGAGTTGGCGAGAATGCATCGGTCGGAGCCTGTGCGGAATAGCGGACGGTGGCGCGTTTGTATCGCCCTTTTTTTGACAGGGGCGTTGCCCGTTTCGCTGGTCATTGCCATTTCGGTAGGGGTGCAGGGGGATTCGTCACAAGGGGAACTGAAGCCTCCACAACAGCCGCTTTTGGACACCGCAGGGCACTTTTTCCTCGGTGTCGCAGCGGTATTACTTGCCTCGTATGGAATGGGGGTGCTGGCAGAACGGCTGGGCCAACCGCGGGTGATCGGGGAGATCGCCGCGGGAATCCTGCTCGGCCCGACGCTGCTGGGGTCGGTGGCGCCCGGGGTGATGGACCAGCTCTTTCCCGAGCGCGTGGTGCCGATGTTCAACGGGTTGGCCCAACTCGGCCTGGTGCTGTTCATGTTCGGCGTCGGCCAGGAACTGGGCTCGATGCGACTGCGCGGCGCGGCCCGGCAGGCCATGGCGATCAGCCAGGCGTCGCTGCTCGTGCCGTTCGCCGCCGGGGTGCTGGTGGCGCTGCCGCTGGTGGACCGGTACATGCCCGACGGGACGCGGCCGGTGGCCTTCGTGCTGTTCGTGGGGTGCGCGCTGAGCATCACGGCCTTCCCCGTACTGGCCCGCATCCTCAGTGACCTGAACCTGTCCAGGACCAGGCCGGGGCGGCTCAGCCTGTTCGCCGCGGCCGTCGGCGACGGCGGGAGCTGGCTGGCGCTCGCGGTGGTGCTCTCCCTCTCGCACGGCAGCGACCCGCTGACCGTGCTCGCCCGGGCGGTGGGCGTGGTGGCCGTGACGATGCTGTTCGTGGGCCCGCTGCGGCGGCTGCTCGCGCAGGGGATCAAGCGGGTGCCGAGCGGCATGGGGCCGGCGTCCGGGGTGATGCTGTTCCTCGTCGTCGGCGTCGGCGTGTCGGCCACGCTCACCGCGGTGCTCGGCATCCACCAGCTCATCGGCGCGATGCTGGTCGGGCTGATCTGGCCGCACGAGCACCAGGGCGCGACGGCCGCGGTCAGGCCGCTGGCCACCACCGCCAAGACGGTGCTGCTGCCCTTCTTCTTCCTGGGCTTCGGCCTCACCGTCGACCTGGGCTCGCTGCACCTGGACGGCGCGGCCGGCATCGCCCTGCTGTCGCTGCTGGCCGCGGCCACCCTCGCGAAGATCGCCGGCCCGAGCCTCGCCGCCTGGCTCACCGGGCTGCCGTGGCGCGAATCGTGCACCGTGGGCGTCCTGCTGAACGCCCGCGGGCTGACCGAACTCGTCGTCCTCCAAATCGGTTACGAGGCCCATCTCATCAACGCCGAGATGCTCGGCCTGCTCACCGTGGTGGCGCTGGTGACGACGGTGATGACCAGCCCGCTGCTGCGGTGCGTCGGCCATCGGCCCGAGGTGCCGCAGGGCCCGGGCGACGGGCTGTCGGCCGGGGACGAGCGGGGCACGGCCGAGGGGTTCGCGGCCGAAGGGCCCGGCGCCACCACCGAAGCGCCGGCTGTCGGCGCGCCCCCCGCCCGCCCCGCGGGGCCCGCGCCCGGGGGCCGGGCCCCCCCCCCCCCCCCCCCCGCCCCCCC
>NZ_JBEHZD010000426.1:0-7121 GCF_040240285.1 Streptomyces sp. HSW2009
GGGCCTGCCCCTGCGCGCGGGGGGCCCCCCGGGGGGCCCGCCGGGGGGGGGCGGCGGGCGCGGGGGGGCCGCGCCGACCGACCAGGACCAGGCGCCGGGTGCCGGCCGCCGCGTACCAGCGCGCCAGGTGTCCGCCGAGCGCGCCGGTGCCGCCGGTGATGAGCACGGTGTGCGGTACGGGCCGGGCGGTGGCCGCCGCGGTGTCGGGCGCCGCCACCCGGGCGAGCCGGCGGCCGAAGAGGCCGAGCGGCCTGATGGCGAGTTGGTCCTCGGCCGACCCGGCGGCCAGCAGCCCGGCGAGCGTGCTCCAGGTGCGGGTCGAGCAGGTCGCCGGCAGGTCGACGAGCCCGCCCCAGCGCTGCGGGTACTCAAGCCCGACGACCCGGCCGAGCCCCCACAGCGCCGCGCCCACCGGGCTGTCCAACTCCTCCCCCAGCACCGATACGGCGCCCCGGGTCAGGCACCACAGCGGCGCCGTCACCTCCGCATCGCCCAGCGCCTGCACCAGGGTGATGGTGGCGGCGACGGTGCGCGTCAGGTCGGCGTGGGCCAGGCCGGGCGCGGTGCCGAGCAGGGACAGCACGCCGGTCAGGGGCGGCAGGGCGGGGCCAGCCCGGGCGGCGCCGGCCGGGCCGGCGGCCGACTGCGCGAGGAGTGCGGCCAGGTGGGTACGGGTCAGGGCGGCCAGGTCGACGTCGAGCACGGTCAGTTCGGCGCCCTGCCGGCCGAGCCCGTCGACCACCTGGGCCGCGGCGCCCGACGGGTCCGCGCCGGTGGGCCGGAGGACCAGCCAGCGGCCCGACAGTTCGGCCGCCGGCAGCGCGCCGGGCCAGGGTTCCCAACCGACCTCGTAACACCAGGAGCGGGCGGTGGCTGCCAGGTGTCGGCGGCCGTGGAAGGCTGCGAGGGCCGGCACCACGGCGCGTAGCGGGGCGTCATCGGCCACGCCCAGCAGGTCGGCCAGCTCGCCCGGGGCGCCGCCCTGCACCGCGGCCCACAGGTCGTCGTCGACCGGCCCGGCCGCCGGCCGGTCCTGCCGGTCCGCTGGCTCCGGCTGCTGCTCCAGCCAGTAGCGCTCGCGCTGGAAGGCGTAGGTCGGCAGGTCAACGCGCTGGCCGTGGCCGGCGGTCAGCCGTGGCCAGTCCACCGGCACGCCGTGTACGAAGAGTTCGCCGAGCGCGGTGGCCAGGGTGGTGACCGGCGGCCGGCCGCGGCGCTGCGCCGGCACGGCGTGCACGCCGTCGGCGCCCGCGGCGCACTCGGCGCCCATCGCCGTCAGGGCCGCGTCGGGGCCGCTCTCCAGGAAGGTGGTCCCCGCGTGGGCGCGCCGCGGCCCCACGGCGGCGCCGAACCTGACCGGCTCCCGTACGTGGCGCACCCAGTACTCGGGGTCGGCCAGCTCCCCCGCGGTGGTCATCTCGCCGGTGGTGTCGGAGACGAAGGGCAGGGTCGGGGCGCGGTGGGTCAGGCCGCGCAGTACGGCCCGCAGCGGCGCCAGGACCTGGTCCATCCGGGCCGAGTGGAAGGCGTGCGAGACGCGCAGCCGGGAGGTGCGCCAGCCGCGTTCGGCACACTGCTCGGCGAGCCGGTCAACTTCCGGGGCCCGGCCGGCGACCACGACGCTCGCCGGCCCGTTGACCGCGGCGACCTCAGCGCCCTGGCCCGGCAGCGCGGCGAGGAGGGCGGCCACCTGGTCCTCGGGGGCGCCGACGGCCAGCATCGCGCCGTCGCCCGGCAGGTCACCCATCAGCCTGGCCCGGGTGGCGACCAGCTTCGCCGCGTCGGCGAGCGAGAACACCCCGGCCACCTGGGCGGCCACGATCGCCCCCAGCGAGTGCCCGGTGACGTAGTCCGGGGTCAGTCCCCAGGAGGCGCACAGCCGGTAGAGGGCGATCTCGTACGCGAACAGCGCCGGCTGGGCCAGGGCCGTGTCCGGCAGCCGGTCCCCGCCCGCGGGGCCGAGCAGTGCGGCCTTGACCGGCGGCGCCCCGGCAGCTTCGAGGGCCGCACACGCCTCGTCAACGGCGGCGGCGAAGACCGCAAAGTTTGCATACAACTCGCTTGCCATGCCGCGGTGTTGGGCACCCTGCCCGGTGAAGACCGCGGCACACTTGCCGGATCTGCGGACCCCGGTGGTCGCGGCGGCGACGGGCGCGGTGGGGGTGGTGTCCTCACCCGCGACCGCGGCCAGTCCGCGCCCCAGTTCGGCGGCGTCGCGGCCCCACACCACGGCCCGGTGTTCGAGCACGGCGCGCCCGACCGCCAGCGACCTGCTCACGTCCGCGGGGTCGGTCCCGGGTCGGGCCGCGGTCCACTGCCGCAGCCGCTGGGCCTGCGCCCGCAGCCCGGGCGCACTCCGGGCGGAGAGCACCCAGGGCAGCAGGCCACCGACGCCTTGGGGTTGGTCGGCGGGTTGGTTACCGGGTTGGTCAGTGGGTTGCGCGGCGGACTGGTTGCCGGGTTGCGTGGGTCGGGCTGCGGGCTGGCCACTGGGTTGGACGGCAGGCTGGCCAGTGGATTGCGTGGTGGGTTGGTCAGTGGGTTGGTCAGTGGGTTGCGCGACGGACTGGCCGCCGGGTTGTACGGTGATCCGTTCGCCCGGTGGCGGCCCGGTGGTCGGCGGCGGCCCGGCGGGCTGCCGAGGGACCGGTGCCTGTTCGACGATGACGTGGGCGTTGGTGCCGCTGATGCCGAACGAGGAGACGCCGGCCCGCCGCGGCCGGTCGACGGTCGGCCAGGGGCGGTCCCGCACCAGCAGCTCCACGGCGCCCGAACCCCAGTCCACCTGCGGCGACGCCGCGTCCACGTGCAACGTCCTGGGCAGCACCCCGTGCCGTACCGCCATCACCATCTTGATCACACCCGCCACGCCCGCGGCGGCCTGGGTGTGGCCGATGTTCGACTTCACCGAGCCGAGCCACAGCGGGCGCCCCGCGGGCCGGCCCTGTCCGTAGGTGGCGAGCAGCGCATGGGCCTCGATGGGGTCGCCGAGCGTGGTCCCCGTACCGTGTGCCTCCACCGCGTCCACCTCGGCCGCCGCCACTCCGGCATGGCGCAACGCGGCCTGGATGACGCGCCGTTGGGAGGGGCCGTTGGGTGCGCTGAGCCCGTTGGACGCGCCGTCCTGGTTGACGGCGGAGCCGCGTACCACGGCCAGTACGGGGTGGCCGTTGCGGCGTGCGTCGCTGAGCCGTTCGACCAGCAGCAGCCCCGCGCCCTCGCCCCAGCCCGTGCCGTCGGCCGCGGCGGCGAAGGACTTGCAGCGGCCGTCGGCGGCCAGTCCGCCCTGCCGGGAGAACTCGCCGAACGCGGTCGGGCGCGCCATCACCGTCACCCCGCCGGCCAGCGCCAGGTCACATTCGCCCGCGCGCAGCGCGTGGCCTGCCCAGTGCAGGGCGACCAGCGAGGAGGAGCAGGCCGTGTCGAGGGTGACGGCCGGTCCTTCGAGGCCCAACGCGTACGACACCCGGCCGGAGGCGACCGCCATCGCACCGCCCGTGACACGGTGGCCGCCCAGTTCGGCGCCGGCCCGGCCGCTCCCGTAGCCGAGGGCGCTGGCGCCGACGAAGACGCCGGTCTTGCTGCCGCGTAGCGAGGTGGGGTCGATGCCGGCGCGTTCCACCGCCTCCCAGGCTGTTTCCAGGAGCAGGCGCTGTTGCGGGTCCATGGCCAGCGCCTCGCGCGGTGAGATGCCGAAGAAGGCGGCGTCGAACTCGGCCGCCGCGTAGACGAAGCCGCCCTGGTCGGTGGTCGATCCGCCGTTCCCGCCGGCCTCGTGGCCGTAGATGTGGCGCAGGTCCCAGCCGCGGTCGGTGGGGAATCCTGCGACGGCGTCCACGCCGTGCGCGACCAGGTCCCACAGGGCCTCGGGCGAGTCGGCGGCGCCGGGGAAGCGGCAGCCGATGCCGACGATGGCCACCGGTTCCCTGGCCGCTTCCTCCAACTCCTCGACCCGGTCCTTGGTGCGGCGCAGGTCGGCCGCGGTCTGCCGCAGGAAGTGCCGCAGTTTCTCTTCGTTGGACATTGCTGTTGACCCCTCGTCGCCGGGCTGCCTGGACGTGGACCGCGCTCAGGAGATCCCGAACTCCTTGCCGATGATCTGGAACATCTCGTCGTCGGAAGCGGTGTGCAGGTCCGGGCGCGCGGCCCGGTCGGCCACCGGGTCGTCCTGCTGGTCGGGCCGGCGCCGGCACCGTTCCGCGAGTTCGGCCAGCCGGTCGGCGACCCGTTCCCGCGCCTCGTCCTCGGCGCCCAGGTCGGCCAGTGCACCTTCCAGCCGGTCAAGCTCGTCGGCGAGTGAGAGCGCCGGCTCGGGGCCGCCGAGTTGGGACAGCAGGTGGTCGGTGAGGACGGTGGCCGTGGGGTGGTCGAAGACGGCGGTGGTGGGCAGGGCGATGCCGGTGGCCTCGGTGACGCGGTTGCGGAAGCCCACGGCGGCCAGCGAGTCGAAGCCGAGGTCGCGGAAGGGCCGGTCGGGGTCGATGGCCGCGGCGTCCGCGTGCCCGAGTTGGATCGCCACCTCGGTGCGGACCAGGGCGAGCAGCGCGGTGCGGCGTTCGGCGGCCGGAAGTCCCGCCATCTGGTCCTGGAAGGAGGCGGGAGCGTCCGCCCGTTCCGATCCGCCGGGTGCCGTACGCGCCGCCTCCACCTCCGCCGCGAGGTGGGCCAGGAAGGGGCGGGGGCGGGCGGCGGTGTACGACTCGATGAACCGGTCCCAGCGCACGTCGGCCACGGTCACGCAGGTGCGGTCCTCGGCCAGCGCGAGCCACAGCGCGGCCATCGCCTGCTCCGGTGGCATGGCGGGCACCCCGATGCGTTCGAGGTGGGCCCCGGCAGCCCCGGCGGCCATGCCGCCGCCGGCCCACTGCCCCCAGGCGAGGGAGGTGGCCGGCAGCCCCTGGTCGCGGCGGTGTTGGGCCAGCGCATCGAGGTGGGCGTTGGCCGCCGCGTACGCGCCCTGCCCGGCGCCGCCCCACACCCCGGCGGCCGAGGCGAAGAGGACGAAGGCGTCCAGGGTGTCGGGTCGGGTGAGTTCGTCCAGCGCGGTGGCGCCGGCGACCTTGGCGGTCAGGGTTGCGGCGAGTTCGGCGGGGGTCAGGTCGGCGAGCAGGCCGCGCCCTGCGGCGCCCGCGGTGTGCACCACGGTGCGCAGTGCGGGGCCTTCCGCGCGGAGCTCTGCGAGGAGGGCGCCGAGCGCGTCGCGGTCGGTGATGTCGCAGGCGACCAGGGTGACTTGGGTGCCGAGCGCGGTGAGTTCGGCGCGGAGCGCGGCGGCGGCGGGGGCGGCCGGGCCGCGCCGGCTGACCAGGACCAGGCGTTCGGCGCCGGCGGCGGCGAGGCCGCGGGCCACCTGGCTGCCGAGCGCGCCGGTGCCGCCGGTCACCAGGGCCGTGCCGCCGGTCTGCCAGCGGCCTGCCGGGTGTGGTCCGCCCGGCTGGTTCTGGGTGAGTCGGGCGAGCCGGCGGACGAAGACGCCGAGGGGGCGGACGGCGAACTCGTCCTCGCTGGTGTCCGCCGCCAGGACGCCGGCGAGTGCGTGCAGCAAGGGCCCGCCGGCAGGCCCGGCCGGCAGGTCGATCAGGCCGCCCCAGCGCTGTGGGTGTTCAAGGCCGGCGACCCGGCCCAGGCCCCAGGCGGCGGCCCCGGCCGGGCTCGCCAGATCCTCTCCCGTCACCGTGGTGGCGCCGCGGGTCACCGTCCACAGCGGGGCGGTCACCTCGGCGTCGCCCAGTGCCTGGACGAGTGTCAGGAGCAGGGTGAGGAGGGGCTCGGGCTGCCGGGGGTCGTCGGCGTGCGCGACCAGGAGCACGCCGGCCACCGGCTCATCTGCTGCCAACCTGCCGATTTCCGCGGCGAGTTCGGACCGCTCGCCGGTCGCCTTGTCCACCTCCCGGCGGAGTACGTCGGCGCCGTGGCGGGCGAGTGCGGCGGCCAGCGGGTCGGGCAGTTCCGCGCCCGGCGCGCCGGTGGGGGCCAGGAGCAGCCAACGACCGGTCAGTACGGGCTCCGCCCCGGCGCCCGCCCACGGCTCCCACTGCACCTCGTACCGCAAGCCGCCGACCGTCGCCGCCGTCCGTTGCCTGGCCCGCCAGGACGCCAGTGCCGGTACGAGTTCGGTCAGCGGGGCGTCCTGCGGCAGGTCCAGGATGGTCGCCAGTTCGCCCGGGTCGGCGGCGGTGACGGCGTCCCAGAAGGGGGCGTCCGCCGCCGTGTCGCCGTCGGTGACGCCGGTGGGTCGGTCGGCCGAGCCCGGTAGGGCGGTGCCCATGTCGGGGTCGAGCCAGTAGCGTTCGCGCTGGAAGGCGTAGGTGGGGAGGTCCACCCTGCGCGCTCCGATGGCCGTGTCGTCGCTGGTCAGCAGGGTGTGCCAGGCGATGGTCACACCTCGTACGTGGGCCTGGGCGAGGGCCTGGGCCAGTTGGTCCGGGCCGCCGTGCGCACGCCGTAGCGTCTCCAGGACGACGCCTTTCACACCCAACTGCTCCAGGGTGTCGGTGAGCGGGACCACGAGGCCGGGGTGCGGGCTGCACTCGATGAAGGCGGTGTGCCCGTCGGCGACGGCCGCGGCGACGGCCTCCCGCAGCCGCACGGTCTGCCGCAGACCGGCGCACCAGTAGCCGCCGTCCATGGCGGTGGTGTCCATGAGCTCCGCACCGGTGACGGTGGAGAACACGGGCACCCGTCCCGGGCCCGGCACGACCCCGGCGAGCAGGCGTTCCAACTCCTCCCGCACCGCATCGACCTGCGGGGAGTGCGAGGCGTAGTCCACCGGCACCCACCGCACCCACACACCATCCCGCTCGTACGCGGCGACCAAGTCACGCAATGCGCTCACCTCACCGGAGAGCACCACGCTCGAAGGCCCGTTCTCCGCCGCGACCGAGACCACCTCGCCGACACCCGCGGCCTCGATGCCGTCCCGTACGGTCTCCGCCGCAAGCCCCACCGACACCATCCCCCCACCGGACGGCAACCCCCGCAAGACCTTGCTCCGCAACACCACCACCCGCAACGCATCCTCAAGCGACAACACCCCCGCCACATACGCGGCAGCGATCTCACCCTGCGAATGCCCGATCACGCCACCAATCCGAACCCCGCACGACTCCCACCACCGGGCC
>NZ_JBEHZD010000427.1:0-7107 GCF_040240285.1 Streptomyces sp. HSW2009
CGGCCTCGCACCAAGCCACCGGCCTCGTGCCAAGTCATTCGCTCCCCACCAGGTCACTGGCTCCGTACCAGGTCACCCGCCCCCCCCGGGGGGCGGGGGGCCGGGCCGGGGGGGGGGCGGGCCGGGTCCCGGACCCGTCAGCAGTGCCGGCGGGTCAGTGGTCTAGCACTCGCCGACCCGCTGCCAGCCCCAGCCCTGGCCCGGGGCCTCGCCGTAGCTCCACTGCTGGTTCTGCCAGACGTAGCCCTCGTACGAGACCTGCGTCCCCGGCGGGTAGTACTCGGCCGGGTCCCAGGCCGCCGCCGAACAGCCGGGGCCCGGGCCCGGGCCGGGCCCCGTGCCCCCGGTGGTCTGGTCGATCCACTGCCGGTGCGCCGTCACGTCGGTGTAGATCGTGGCGTCACCGGTGCCACAGACCTGCGAGCGCTGGCCGGCCCGACTGGTGGCGCCCACCAGGGCCCAGCCGCCACCGCTCTGCACGAGCGCAGGCCCGCCGGAGTCCCCGTAACAGGCGGTCTGGGTGCGCGAGCCGTAGACGCACAACTCGCTGGCGCCGTTGAAGGATTCCGCGCACATCCCGTCCGGGTTGATGCGCGTGTCCAGTTGCTTGAGCAGGCGCGGCGCCTGGCCGCACTGCGGGGAGCCGCACTCCTGGCCCCAGCCGAGCAGCCGGGTGCCGGTGCCCTGCCCGGGCGAGGAGTCGGCGATGGCGACGGGGGTCTGGGAGACCGACTGGCCGAGCCGGAGCAGGGCTATGTCGTAGTTCCCGGGCAGACCCCGGTAGTTGGGGTGCGGGATGGCCTGGGCGACCCGGGCCACCGTGCCGCCGCTGGTGTGGTCCCGGGAGCCGATGCGGACGCTCAGGCCGGACGACTGGTTCTCGACGCAGTGCGCGGCGGTCACCATCCACTCGCTGCTGATCAGCGAGGCGCCACAGCCGTGGCGGCCCTGGACCTGGAGCGATCCCATGAACGAGTAGTTCTCGGTCGCCTGCCCACCGCCGACGATCCTGGTGCCGGGGGGCGGGGTGGGTTCGGGAGATGCCGCCTGGGCACCCGGTGCGGTGAGCACCGCCGCGGCGATCAGTACGGGCGCTGCGACGGCGCGCAGCACGGTGCGCAAGGCGCGCGGCGTACGCGAAGTACGCAAGGTGTGCGAAGTACGCAAGAACATAGCGAGGGTTTCCTCCGTAAGCGGGGGATCTGACCGGGAGAGGGCCCGGTCATGTCGTCACTATGTGCGGACGCTGAACTTCCGTAACAATCCCAACGTTGCATAGAGTCCGCCTATGGAGCTGGAGTTCCGGCACTTGCGGGTGGTACGGGCCATCGCCGACCACGGCACGCTCACGGCCGCAGCGGCCGAGTTGGGCATGACCCAGCCGTCGGTGACCGAGGCTCTGCGGCGCGCCGAACGCATCACCGGCGCCCCGCTGTTCCGCCGCGACGCGCACGGCGCGGTGCCGACCCCGCTGGGCGAACTGCTCACCGCGCACGCCCGTACGGTGCTCGCCGCGATGGACCGGCTGGCCTCGGCCACCGCCCGGCACCAGGCCGACACGCTGCCGCCGTCGGTGCGGTTCGGCTGCACCCCGAGCCTGCTGGTGGCGCATCTGACGGTGGCGGTGCCGCAGGTGCTCGGCACCGGCGTCGAGGTGCGCACGGGCAACGACCCCGAGGCGGCGCTCGCGCTGCTGGCCGACCGTCGCGTGGAGGCCGCGCTGATCGCCGGCAACCCGGGCCCGACGGCGCCGGCCGGGGCGGGCATCGCGGGCGCCGTGGTCTCGGTCGAGCCGCTGTTCGTCGCGGTGGGCAGCGGGCACCGGTTGGCCGGCGCGTGCGAGATCGAACTCGCCGAACTGCACGGGGAGACCTGGTGCGTGGCCGACGGCCCGCGCAGCGAGGGCGCGCGCCATCTGGACGCGTGCTGCCGCAGCGCCGGCTTCACACCGCACGTCCGACAGGCCGACTACACCTCGGCCTTCCAACTCGCCGAACTCGGGCAGGCGGTGCTCCCCATGATGGCGGGCAACCGGCCGCGCACCGGGCTCAGCCTGCTGCCCCTGCGCGGCTCCCCGCTGCGCCAGCGCACCAGCCTGTTCTGGCATGTGGAAGGGCCGCTGCGCAGTGCGTCGGTACGGGCCCTGTGGCAGGAGTTGGTGCAGGCCCAGCACGCGATCGTGGAGCGCACCCCGGTGTATCAGGCGTGGCTTGAGCGCCATCCGGAGTGGGGGACGACGCCGCCGGAGATGGTCGCCGAATACGCGCCGGGGGCGTAGGGAACCGGGGGCGGGCCGGCCGGCTGGCGGCTGCCGGCGGGCGCGGGCTCCGTGGGATCGGCCATCACGGGCTCCGTGGGGGCGGGCTCCGTGCGCTCCGTGGGATCAATTCCCGCGCGTCCTGCCCGCCCCGTACGCCCCGTACGCCCCGTGGGACCAGGCTCCGCGGGATCGCTCCCCGCACGCTCCGTGTGCTCCGTACGCTCCGTGTCCTCCGCACGCTCGCGCTCGTACGGGGCGGAGCCGAGCCAGCCCGGGTGACGGTCCCACCAGCCGGGGACGCGGCCGAGGCCGGTGACCATCGCGCGGTAGGCGAGGGCGAGGCCGGTGCGGACGGCGGCGGCGCGTCGGGCGTCGATCGGTCCGCCCTCGGCCCACAGCAGCACGTGCCGCACCCGGATCGGGGAGCCGCGCAGCACGAGCACCGCTCCGGTCAGCGGCAGGCCGGTGTCGAGCGCCTGGACGGGGACGGCCACCGAGTCACCGCGCCGCAACAACTGGCTGACCACCAGCGGCGCGTAGGCCCGTACGGCGATGGGCCCGAGGCCGGCCAGCGTGCACTGGGCGTCCAGGTGGCGATCGAACTCGTCGTCCCCGTTGACGGCGAGCAGCCAGCTACAGCCGGTGAGTTCGGAGAGCTCCACCTCGCCCCGGCCGGCCAACGGATGACTGGACGCGACCATGACAAACGTAGGCTCGTAGCCGACGGCCGTGCGACCGATGCCGGGCGGCAGGGCGGGCTCCTGGCCGGGGAAGTCGACATGCAGGGCGAGGTCCACGGTGCCGTCGGCCAGCGCGGCGAGCACCGTCGCCTGCCGGTCGATCACCACCAGGTCCACCACGTCGTCGGGGCACACCTCGCCGATGACGCCGCAGAGTTGGGCGGCGAGCGGCGTCTGTCGGACGGCCACCCGCAGGGTGCGGGAGGCGGAGCGGTTCTGGAAGCCGCGCAGCGCACGGTGCAGGTCGTCCACGGCGGCGAGCACCTCGCGTACGTGGGGTAGCAGGACGTCGCCCAGCGCCGTGGGGCGCGCCCCGTGGCGCCCGCGGTCGAACAGGGCGCCGCCGACGACCCGTTCGATCCGCCGTACCTGCGCCGTCAGTGCGGGCTGGGAGACCCCGAGCCCCGCCGCCGCCTTGGTGACGCTGCCCGCCGCGTCGACCGCCTCAACAAACCGCAGGTGCCGCACCTCCAGGTCCATTCGGCCGAGTATGGCCGACCCGAATCCGGAAGCCCAGACTCTCGACACGGGCATCACACGCTCCGTCGCGCACCGTACGCGCACCCGCTCGCGCGCGAGGTGCGTTGTGCAAGGACCGCCTGACGTCGCGTCGTTGGGGTGCTCCGTTCGCCGCGTCGCTGTGGTGCTCTGTCGCGCCGCCCTGTTGTGGTGCTCTGTTGTGCCGCCTTTCTGCTCCGCCTGTCTGTGCTGTCTGTGCTGTCTGTCTGTGTTGCCTGTCTGTGCTGCCTCCTCGCTGTGCCGCCTCGCTTCGCCTCGCTGTTCCGCGGCACCCCACGGAGCGGGGCGGAGGGACCGGACGGGGCGGAGGGAGCGGGGGCGGTGGGGCGGGGGGGGGGGGGGGGGGGGGGGCGCCCGCCCCGGCCCCCCCCCCCCCGCCCCCCCGCCCCCCCCCCCCGCCGGCGGGGGGGGGGGGGGGGGGGGGGGGGGGGGGGGCCGCCGGGCCCGGGGGCCGCTAACCCGGGGGCCGCTCCCCCTCGGCGCCCCGGGCTGGCCCCCGGGACGGTCGGTGGCGGGCGGCGCGTCGGGCCGGGGCCCGGGGCGGTACGCGTACCCCGGGTGATCCGCGTACCCCGGGTGATCCGCGCACCCGAGCGGTACGCGCGCCCGCGCGTGCGTTACGGCGTCGCGGCCGACCTGCGGGTGGTCGCGGCCCCGACGGAGCCCGGCCCACCCGGTGCGACGGGCTCCGCCCCGCCCACCGCCGCGGCGTCGAGCGCCGCCCCGTCGCCGAGCGCCGCCAGGTACCGCTCGGCGTCCAGGGCCGCCGCGCAGCCGCTGCCCGCCGCGGTGATCGCCTGCCGGTAGGTGTGGTCCACCACGTCGCCGGCGGCGAAGACGCCCGGCAGATTGGTCCGGGTCGACGGTGCCTGGACCCGTAGGTAGCCGGCGGCGTCCCGGTCGAGTTGGCCGGCGAACAGCGTGCTGCGCGGATCGTGCCCGATGGCCACGAACAGGCCGGTGGCCGCCAACGGGCGGGTGGTGCCGGTCAGTACGTCGCGCAGGGTCAGGCCCGCCAGCCGCTCTGTGCCGTGCAGTTCGACCACCTCGCTGTCGTACGCGAACGTGATCTTCTCGTCGGCCCGCGCCCTGGCCTGCATCACCTTCGAGGCGCGCAGGCTGTCACGGCGGTGGACGACGGTGACGGACCTGGCGTAGCGGGTGAGGAAGGTGGCCTCCTCCAGGGCGGTGTCGCCGCCGCCGACCACGGCCAGGTCCTGCCCCTTGAAGAAGAAGCCGTCGCAGGTGGCACACCAGGACACGCCCCGGCCGGCGAGTTCGTCCTCGCGCGGCAGGCCGAGCTTGCGGTAGCCGGAGCCTGTGGCGACGATCACCGTACGGGCCCGGTGGGTGGTGCCGTGGGCGTCGGTGACGTTTTTGACGGGGCCGTCCAGTTCGACGGCCGCCACCTCGTCGTCGACGAGTTCGGCGCCGAACCGCTCCGCCTGTGCCCGCATGCCCAGCATCAGATCGGGGCCCTGGATGCCGGTCGGGAAGCCGGGGAAGTTCTCCACGTCGGTGGTGGTCATCAACGCGCCGCCGGCGTAGAGCGCGCCGCAGAAGACCAGCGGGTGCAGGCTGGCGCGCGCCGTGTACAGGGCGGCGGTGTAGCCGGCCGGGCCCGAGCCGATGACGATGGTGTCCCGGATGCGGTCGCTCATCGCTCCGCCCCCGCCCCGGCGCCGGCGGTGCCCGCGCGCCCCGCGGCCCGCGGACTACCGACCCCAGCCGCACCGGACACATCGAATGCGCTGGGCGCATCGGGTGCACTGGACACACCGGATGCACTGGACGCGCTGGGAGCGCTGGGCTCATCGGCCTCACCCGTCACACCGGCCGCGCCGTCCACACCAGCCGCGCCATCCGCGCCAGCCGCATCGGTCGTACCAGCCGCGCCAGCCGCCGCCTGCGGCACCCGCCCGGTGTCCGGCCCCACGTACGCCAGCAGGTTCCTGCTCTCCTCGCCGGGGTCGCACACATGGTCCTTGGTGGCCCTGCGGGCCAGTGCCGCGTCCAACTCCTCGGCCGGGGTGCCCGGATGGTCCGCGAGGTAGCTGGCGGCGGCACCGGCGACCTGGGCGGCGGCGGCCGATGTGCCGCTCAGTTGGGTGTAGTAGCGGTCTCCGACGGCGCTGGCGACCGGGATGCCGCTGCCGGGCGCGAACAGGTGCACGCAGCTCCCGGTGTTGGCGCCGGCCAGCCGCCGGTCGGAACGGTCCGTCGCGGAGACGGTGAGCGCCGTGGTCTGCCGCCCCGGCGTCGCGTCGCAGGCGTCGATCGGCCGGCCGTTCTCGTCCCCGTTGCCGGCGGGCGCGGTGTACGCGATGCCCTGCGCCGCCATCTCGTAGAGCTGGAGGTCGAGTACGGAGCCGGGTTCGCCGGAGAAGCCGAGGCTGACGACGGCGGGCTTCGCGGCGTGCGCGGTGATCCAGTCCACGGCCGACACCAGGTGCTCAAGCCGCCCCGTACCGTCGCAGCCCAGCGCGCGGACGGAGCCGACGCGGGCCGCCGACGCCACCCCGGTGTGCTTGCCGGCGACCAGCGAGGCGGCGGCGGTGCCGTGGCCGTTGCAGTCGGTAGCCAGGCCACCGGCACGGTCGTTGATCGCGTCGTAGGCGGCGGTGACCCGGCCGCGCAGCTCCTCGTGGTCGGCCCGTACGCCGGTGTCCACGACGTACGCGTGCACGCCGGCCGCGGGGTTGGGCGCGGTGAACCTGCCGTCCAGCGGCAGGTCGCGCTGGTCCATCCGGTCCAGGCCCCACGGCGCCGCCCACCGCCCGCCGGTGCCGACGTCAGCGCCGACGCCGGTGCTGATGCCAGTGCCGCCGCCCCCGCCGGTCGCCGCGCGGTGCGGGCGGGCACCGAGGCGGCCGGCGGTGCGGTAGGTGCGGTCCCTGGTCACCGAGCCGACCCGGGTGTCCTTGAGGTACGCGCCCACCTGCGCATCGGTCAGGGTGACCGAAAAGCCCTGGAGGGCGGCGTAGTAGGTCCGGCGCAGTTGGCCGCCGTCGTCCGCGACCAGTTGCCTGGCCGCCTTGTCTACGGCCTGTTGGTCGGCGTCGGTGCGCAGCAGTTGCACCACGTAGACGGCGGAGTCGGCGGCCCCGGCGGCACGGTCGGGGGCCCCCGCGGACTGCGCCGGGCCGAGCAGCGGCAGCACCAGCGCGCCGGCGCTGGCCGCCGTCAGCACCGATCGGAGCAGGACGTTCTTTGTCATCGCGGACCTTTCGTCGCAGGGGGGTGGTGGACGGTTCGTCGCACGGGGCGGGTTCGTCGCGGCGGAGGCGTGCGCACGGGGCACGGAGCGGGAGCACGGCCCACGCGGTACGGGGCACGGGGCACGGGCCCCGCACGGAGCACGGAGCACGGAGTGCAGAACACGGAGCACGGAGCACGGGGCCCGCACGGAGCGGAGCGCACGGAGCGCAGAACACGGAGCACGGAGCACGGAGCGCCGCGGGAGCAGTCGGCTCGCGGGCCCGCTTCCGGGGCCCTGTCCGTGGCGCCCTTCGCGCGCGCCCGCGCGAGGCGGGCCCGCGCGGTGTCGGGGGCTTCCCCGCCCCGCCGGGCGGCCCGTCCGGTGCCCCG
>NZ_JBEHZD010000428.1:0-7104 GCF_040240285.1 Streptomyces sp. HSW2009
GCCCGGCCGCCGCCTCGCGCGCCGCGCGGCGGCGGCGCCCCGCCGGCCGGGGCCGGGCCCGCGCCCCCCCCCCCCCCCCCCGGTGGGACTCGTCCGGTGCCCGCCTCAGCGGCGAGCGTCACGGCTTACGCGTGGACGACGTCCTTCTCCTCCGCGAAGTGGCACGCCGACTCGTGTGCCGCGGGGGTGTCCTTGCCCACGAAGCCCTGCGGGATCGCGAGCAGCGGGACCTCCTTGGCGCACTTGTCCTCCGCCTTCCAGCAACGGGTGCGGAAGCGGCAGCCGGAGGGCGGGTTGGCCGGCGAGGGGACATCCCCGGAGAGGATGATCCGGTCGCGGCCGTCGCGGGCGTCGGGGTCGGGGACCGGGACGGCCGACAGCAGCGCCTGGGTGTAGGGGTGCGTCGGGTGGTCGTAGATCTCGACGTCCGTACCGATCTCGGCCATCTTGCCCAGGTACATCACGCCGACCCGGTCGGAGATGTGCCGGACGATGGACAGGTCGTGCGCGATGAAGATGTAGGACAGGTTGAACTCGTCCTGGAGCTTCTCCATCAGGTTGATGACCTGCGCCTGGACCGACACGTCCAGGGCCGAGACCGGCTCGTCGCAGATGATGATCTCCGGGTTGAGCGCCAGGCCGCGGGCGATGCCGATGCGCTGGCGCTGACCGCCGGAGAACTGGTGCGGGTACCGGTTGATGTACTCCGGGTTCAGGCCCACCACGTCCAGGAGTTCCTGCACCTTGCGGCGCCGGTCGCCCTTGGGCGCGACCTCCGGGTGGATCTCGTACGGCTCCCCGATGATGTCGCCGACCGTCATGCGCGGGTTGAGCGAGGTGTAGGGGTCCTGGAAGACCATCTGGATGTTGCGGCGTACGGCCTTCAGCGCGCGGCCGGACAGCTTGGTGATGTCCTGGCCCTTGTAGAAGACCTCGCCCGCGGTCGCCCGCTCCAGCGTCATGAGCAGCTTGGCGACGGTGGACTTGCCACAGCCGGACTCGCCCACGATGCCCAGCGTCTCGCCCTGGTACAGGTCGAAGGAGACGCCGTCGACGGCCTTGACCGCGCCGATCTGCCGCTTGAAGAGGATGCCCTGGGTCAGCGGGAAGTGCTTCACCAGGTTGCGGACCTGGAGGATCGGCTCGCCGCGCTCGACCGGCGCGTCCAGCACCGCCTCCACCTCGGCGTCGGTCGTGGCGTCCACGACCTCCACCTTGGTGACGTTGGGGGTGGTGTCCGGCGACGCGCCCTTCTGGCCGGCCGCCTCGTCCTTCTTTCCGGGGTCAGCCATGGATCGTCTCCTTCCAGAAGTGGCACGCACTGCCGCGGCCCGGCAGGTCGGCGCCGTCCCGCTCGGTCACCGGGTGCAGCGCAGGCACCTCGGTACGGCAGATGTCCTGCGCCTTGGGGCAGCGCGGGTTGAACGCACAGCCCGTGGGGATGCGCGTCAGGTTGGGCGGCAGGCCCTTGATCGCGTACAGCTCCTGGCCCTTTTGGTCCAGGCGCGGGATCGAGTCGAGCAGGCCGCGGGTGTAGGGGTGCGCGGGGCGCTTGTAGAGCTCGTGCACGGGCGCGGTCTCCACGATGCGGCCCGCGTACATCACCGCGATCTTGTCCGCGACGTCGGCCACCACGCCGAGGTCGTGGGTGATCAGGATGAGCCCCATGTTGTACTCGCTCTGCAACTCCGCGAGCAGGTCCATGACCTGGGCCTGCACGGTCACGTCGAGAGCGGTGGTGGGCTCGTCCGCGATGATCAGGTCGGGTTCGAGCGCCATCGCCATGGCGATCATGATGCGCTGGCGCATGCCGCCGGAGAACTGGTGCGGGTAGTCGTTCACCCGGTCCTTGGCGGCGGGGATGCGGACCCGGTCCATCAGCTCGATGGACTTGGCCTTGGCGGCCTTGCGGGACATCCCCTGGTGCACCCGGAACATCTCGCCGAGCTGGTAGCCCACGGAGAGCACCGGGTTCAGCGAGGAGAGCGCGTCCTGGAAGATCATCGCGATCTTCCGGCCGCGGATCTGCCGGCGCGCCTCGTTGGACATGGTGAGCATGTCCTCGCCGCGGAACCGGATCTCGCCCTGCGGGATGCGGCCCGGCGGCATGTCGAGGATGCCCATGATGGCCTGGGCCGTCACGGACTTGCCGGACCCGGACTCGCCGAGCACGGCCAGCGTCTCGCCGGCGCGCACGCTGTAGTTCACGCCGTTGACGGCCTTGACCAGGCTGTCGCGGGTCTTGAACTCGACGTGCAGGTCCCGTACTTCGAGCAGCGGGGTGTTGCCGTCGTCCTCGATGCGCCGGCTGGGGGCGCTCGCGGTCTTGTCGATGGTGGTCACGTACGCCTCCCTCAGCGCAGCTTGGGGTCGAGGGCGTCGCGCACCGCGTCGCCGAGCATGATGAACGCGAAGACGGTCAGGGTCAGCATGCCGGCCGGGAAGAACAGGGCGTGCGGGTTGTTCCGCACCACCTGGGACGCGGTCGAGATGTCGATACCCCAGGAGACCGTCGGCTCCGCGAGGCCCATGCCCAGGTACGACAGGGTCGCCTCGGCCGAGATGTACCCGCCGAGCGCGATGGTCGCGACGACGATCACCGGTGCCATGGCGTTCGGCAGGATGTGCCGGAGCAGGATGCGGCCGGTGCCGGCGCCGAGCGCCTTGGCCGCCATCACGTAGTCCGCCTGCTTGGTGGTGATGACCGAACCGCGCATGACGCGGGCGATCTGGGTCCAGCCGAGGAAGGCCAGCGCGCCGATGACGACCGGCACCGAGCGCTCGGTGAACGCGTTCAGCACGACGAGGGCGCCGAGCAGGAACGGGATGCCGAAGAACACGTCGGTGATGCGGGACAGCAGGGCGTCGATCCAGCCGCCGAAGTAGCCGGCGAGCATGCCCATCAGGCCACCGAAGAGGGTGACCAGCGCGGTGACGCCGACGCCGACCTCGATGGAGGCGCGGGTGCCGTACACGACGCGGGCGTAGATGCTGCGGCCCTGGTTGTCATAGCCGAACCAGTCGGGCGAGAAGAACTTCCCCAGCTCCGGCTTGCTCAGGTAGTGGTTCTGAAGGTCGGCGTCCCGCGGCCCGGCGCTGGTGAACCAGCCGGGGAAGAAGGCCATGACCATCAGCAGCAGCACGAGCAGCGCCGAGATGATGAAGAAGGGGTTGCGGCGCAGGTCGCGCCAGGCGTCGCCCCACAGGCTGCGCACCTTCTCGGGTGCGGCGTCGGCCACTACGGCCGTGGCCGTGGCCTTGCTGGTGTCGACGGCCTTGGGCGCCGAGGAGTCCGGCGTCTTGGTGATGTCAGGCATAGCGAATCCTCGGGTCCAGGACCGCGTACAGCAGGTCGATGATCAAGGACATGGCGAGGTAGACGAAGACCAGGCAGGTCACGATGCCCACCACGGTGCTTCCCTCGCGTCGGAGCAGCCCCTGATAGAGCGCACCGCCCACGCCCTGGACGTTGAAGATGCCCTCGGTGACGATGGCGCCGCCCATCAGCGCACCCAGGTCGGTGCCGAGGAAGGTCACGACCGGGATCAGCGAGTTGCGCAGCAGGTGGTTGACGACGATGCGCCGCTTGGGCAGGCCCTTGGCCAGCGCGGTGCGCATGTAGTCGGCGCGCAGGTTCTCGGCGACGGTGGTGCGCGTCAGCCGGGCCACGTAGGCCAGCGAGAGCGAACCGAGCACGATGCCTGGTAGCACGAGTTGTTGGATGTCCAGCGAGTCCTGGACCGTTGGTTTGGTCCATTGCAACTCGTTGCCGAACACCGTCTGGCAGATGTACGCCAGGACGAAGACCGGGATCGAGATGACGAGCAGGGTCAGCACCAGCACGGCACGGTCCACGACCTTGCCGCGCTTCATGCCCGCGAAGACGCCCAGGACGAGTCCGAGGATCATCTCGAAGAGGAGCGCGATCAGCGCGAGCCGAATGGTGACCGGGAAGGCGTCGCCCAGGATCTCGGAGACCGGACGGCCGCCGACCGTGGTTCCGAAGTCGGCCTGGAAGAGGCCCTTCATGTAGTCGAGGTACTGCTGCCACAGCGGGTCGTCGAGCCCGTACTCATGACGGAGCGCGGCAAGCTGTGTGGGGTCGGGCTCCTTGTCGCCCCAGAGCGCCCGGATGGGGTCGCCGGGCAGGGTCCGGACCATGAAGAAGATGAGAAAAGTCGTCCCGATAAACACCGGGATCATCTGGAGCAGTCGCCGCGCGACGTATCGCCCCATCGTGCCTCCGTCCTGGGGTCGGCCGAAAGCAGCCGTGTTCCTGGTAAGGAACCGGCTGCCCCCGTGGCCCAGGGGGCGCCCGGTTCGGGGCGCCCCCTGGCATCAGCGTCCGACGATTACTTCTGCTTCACCGTGATGTCGGTGAGGATCGGGTCGCCCTTCTGGTTGAACTTCACGTTCGAAACGTTCTTCGAGTAACCAGAGTTGACCTTGTAGTACCAGAGCGGAATGGCCGGGAAGCCCTTCTTGAGCTGCTGCTCGGCCAGGTTGTACTCCTTGGCCGACTCTTCCAGCGTCTTGGCGTTGTCCGCCTTCTTCACCAGCTTGTCGAACTCCGGGTCCGAGAAGGCGCCCTTGTTACCGGCGACACCGGTGCCGTACAGGTCCCGGAGGAAGTTGCCGTTGAAGGGGTAGTCCAGCACCCAGCCGGACCGGTACATCGACTTGACCTGCTTGTTGTCGCGGGCCTCCAGGTCGGCCTGGAAGTCGGCCTTGCCGTCGCCGACGCACTCGATGCCCACGGCCTTGCGGATGGAACCGCACACCGCGTCGACCCACTCCTTGTGGCCGCCGTCGGCGTTGTACTGGATCTTGATGGCCTTGTTCGGCACGCCGCCACCGTCGGCGATGAGCTTCTTCGCCTTCTCGGGGTCGTACTTGCAGAACTCACCACAGGCGCCCGGCTGGTAGCCGAGGACGTCCTTGGCGACCCAGCCGGTGGCGGGGACGCGGGTGCCCTGGAGCACCGTCTTGGTGATCGTCTCGCGGTCGATCGCCATCGACAGGCCCTGGATGACCCGGACGTCGATGTCCTTGAACTGGGTGTTGTAGAACGCCGGGTTGATCGTCTGGATCGCCGAGTAGTCCTGGTCGATCGCACGGTCGCCGAGGTCGCTCTTGTAGTTCGGCAGGTCGTTCGGCGGCACCTGGCGGATGACGTCAACGGCGTCGGAGCGCAGGTCCTGGTACGCGGCCTCGGGCTTGGCGTAGTTCTTGAAGATCACGCCGCCGTTCTTGGGCTTGTTGGAGCCCTGGTAGCCGGCGAAGGTCTCGACCTCGATCTGCTTGTTGTGGTCCCACTTCACGAACTTGTAGGGACCGTTGCCGACCGGCTTCTGGCCGTAGCCGTTCGGGTCCTGGAAGAAGCCCGAGGGGAGCGGCGAGAAGACCTCGTAGCCGAGCTTGTACTCGTAGTACGGGACCGGCGTGACGAGCTCGATGGTGAAGGTGGTGTCGTCCACGACCTTCAGGCCCGACATCTTGTCGCCCTTGGCGTCACCCTTCTCCGGGTGGACGTCCTCGTAGCCCTTGATGTCGGCGAACCAGGAGCTGTTCTGCTGGTTGTTCTTGGTGGCAGCCGCCCAGTTCCAGGCGTCCACGTACGACTTCGACGTCACCGTCTCGCCGTTGTGGAACTTCCAGCCCTTCTTGAGCTTGATCGTCCAGAGCTTGTTGTCCTTCGTGGTGACGGACTCAGCGTTCTCCTTGACGATCTTGCCGGTGCCCGCCTCGTAGTCCACGAGGCCCTGGAACAGCGACCGGATGACGGCGCTGCCGTACGACTCCATCGTGTTCGCCGGCTGAAGCGGCTTCTGCGGCTCGCCGTTGTCGAAGACAACCTTGCCACTCTTGTCGACCGGGCCGCTGTTGCCGCCGTCGCTGTCACTGTCGCCGCCGCCGCAAGCCGTCGCGGCCAGCGCCACGACCGCCGCCATCGCGACCCACTTGGCGCTACTGGCACCGCGCATGGGTTTGCCTCCTCAGGAGTCCACTGTCACTACGAGAGAGGGCACCGGATACGCGCTGACACCCCTGACAGCGACATAAGACCCGGCACCCCGAGTGTGCTCGTAGGTCGGCGCTCCCCACAGCGCGTGACCCATTGACCCGAGCTCAATGGACCCCATGATTGAGCACGCCTGGCTCGTAAACCACACTTAAAGGGTCTCGCTTTGGTCACATCACCCGGGGACGGAGTACCGAAATCCGGACAAAGGCATCGCAGACAGACAGCCGCGAAACGGACTGTTAACGCAACATCCGGAACGTCGTCACCGATATCCGAACGCCCGTTGACAGAAAACTTGTTGACTCACGCTGCCCGGGCCTACCGCCAGGAACGGCGCCGACCAGGCCCGATGCGGACGTTCCGCGGCAACCACGCAACGTAGCGTGAGCCCGCGACGGGCAGCGGAACGCACCCGCTCACCCCACACCCGCCGGCCACGCACTCGGCTGGCTTGCTTGGGCCGCTGCCCGGCCGGCTGTCCGGCCAGGCGTCTGCTCCCCCGGCCGGCTTGCTCGCTGCCTGACTGGCTGGCTGGCTGCCGGATTGCCCGGCTAGCTGCCCTGCCCGGCTGAACTGTTCGGCTGCCCCAGGTGACCGGAACACACGGCGGTGCGCCGCGCCGGTCTGGCCCGTGACGGCCGGAGTCCCCGCACGGGAAACAGCATGATTGTGCCTGCCGGCCGGGCGCTGCCCCGCACCGGGGGTGCTTCGGGGGCACACCAGGGGCGCCCCGAGGCACGCCACCCGCCCGCCCACACCCCGCGCCCCCGCCCGCGACCAGGGCGGTCTCTCCGGGGGCGGGCAGCGGGCCGGGTTGGGACGGGTCGGCGTCGTACGGGCCGATGTCGTACGAGCCGCCGGCTCCGTACGGGCCGATGCCGTACGGGCTGGCGCCGTACGAGCCAGCGCCGTACGGACCGATGCCCCACGGACCGATGCCCTACGAGCCGCTGCCGTACAAACCGCTGTCGTACGAGCCCAGACACAGCCGTGGGGGGGGGGGGGGGGGGGGGGGGGGGGGGGGGGGGGGGGGGGGGGGGGGGGGGGGGGGGGCCCGGGCCGCGGGGGGGGGGGGGGGG
>NZ_JBEHZD010000429.1:0-7100 GCF_040240285.1 Streptomyces sp. HSW2009
CCCCCGCGCGGGCCCCCCCCCGGCCCGCCCCCGGGCGGGCGCGGGGGCGGGCCGCTTTCGGTGGGGCGGGGGACGTCCGGCGGGGTGCGGGCCCCGCAGCGGGGCGCGGGACGGACCGGCGATATTCGGGACGGTCCAGCAGGATTCGGATGGGTCCGGCGGGGTGCGGGACAGCCGAGCGGGGCACGGTACGGTCCGGCGGGGGCCCGGGGCGGCCCCGTGGCCAGCCTGCCGGGGTTCAGGACGGTGTGGCGGGGGTTTCCAGGCGGTTGCCCAGCCAGGTCAGGGTGCCGGAGACCTCGCGCCGCCAGGTGTTGAAGTTGTGGCCGCCGCTGTCGAGCAGGATCGAGGAGATCCGGGTCGGTGCGCCGGCCTCGTTGAGCCGCTTGACCTTGTCGATGAACTTCAGCGTGTCCTTGTAGTTGTGCTCGCCCTTCTTGCTGCTGGTGACCAGCAGCGACACCGGCGGCGCCGGCTTGTGGTCGAGCCGCCACATCAGGTTGTTCTCGCGTTCGAGCTGCTTGCTGCCGCCGAACAGGTCGCCGGTGGTGCGGTCGATGGGCGCCTTGTACGAGGGGGAGAGCCCGGCCCCGGCGGAGAACGCCTCGGGGTGGCGCATGGCCATCTTCAGGGCGCAGTAGCCGCCGGTCGAGTTGCCGACGACTCCCCAGTGCTTGGCGCCCTTGCCTATTCGGTAATAGGCGGATATCGCCAGTGGCAGGTCCTTGGTGAAGAACGTCTCGGTCTGCGGGCCGCGCGGCACGTCCACGCACTCGGTGTCCCGCGGCGGCGCCACCGTCGGCCGCAGCATGACCAGCACCATCGGCTGCATCTTGCCCTGTTTGACCAGCTTGTGCGCGGTCTGTGGGTAGCGCAGGCCGTTGATCAGCGCCTCGGCGGTGCCCGGGTAGCCGGTCAGCACGACCGCCGCGGGGAAGCGCCGGTCCGGCTGGGTGAAGTACTGGGGCGGCAGGTACACGTACGCGGGGCTGGCGATCTTGGACGTGGGGCCCTGCACGGTGATCTTCTCGATGCGCCCGCCGAGTCGGGCCTTGTCACCGCCGGGGACGTTCACCTTGCGGGTGCTGATGACCTTGACCCGCTTGTGCGCCGGGGTGTCGTGGTCGACGACGACACCCGGGGTGTCCTCGGTGCCGAGCAGGTCGGCCCAGGACCCGTAGAAGCCGAACGTCTGGTTCGCGAACAGGCCGATCGCGCAGAACACCGAGAACTGGGTGACCAGCAGCGTGCCGACGCGCCCGACGACGGCCCATGGGGTGCGCCCCGCCAGCCGTGGCCACAGCCAGACCGTCGCGGCGAAGAACAGCACGGCGGCGATGACGGCGAACGTCACGACCAGGTTGCTGGTGAGACCCATGGCGAACTTTCTACGAGCGGCCGGTCACCCGGGCCGCGGGAGGGAACCCCGTGCGGTGAATCTCCGTCCTAGAGGGCGCACATTTGACGAGTTTTGGCGAGAGCTGTGACCAGCGGGCAGCAGATCCTCTTGACAGGGGCGACGGGAAAGTACATGTCTGCAAGGCAAGACGGTGAAGAGTCCAAAGTGGTTGCCACCCGGTTGCGACGGGTGGCCCAGGGGCCGCGGCCCGAGACCGTTCCCTCCGTGATCGGCACCGCCTGTGCGCTGATCGGCCTGCTCGACATCGCCGCTGGCGTCTTCCCGCGCTTCCGGCACAGTTGGGTGCACTCGGTGGCCGAGATCCTGCCGGGGGCGGTCAGCCCACTGGCCGCCGCCGCCTCGATCGTGGTGGGCGTCCTGCTCCTCATGCTCGCCCACGGCCTCAAGCGGCGCAAACGACGGGCCTGGGTGGCGGCGCCCGCCCTGCTGCCGGGCGGCCCCGCGGCGCAACTGATCTACCGGCACTCCATCACGGGTGTCGTCCTGTCGCTGGCGCTGCTCGCGGTGCTGCTGCGGCACCGGGGCGAGTTCGCCGCGCTGCCCGACCCGCGCACCCGGTGGAAGGCACTGGCCAACTTCGTCCTGCTGGGCGGGGCCAGCGCCGCGCTCGGTCTGGTCATCGTCGGCTCGCACCCGGGCAAGGAGGTCGGCGCCCCCTCGTTCACCGACCGCTGCGAGCACGTGCTGTGGGGGCTGATCGGCTTCGAGGGCCCGGTGGACTACACCGGCGGCGTGGACTACACGGTGGGGTACTCGCTCGGCGCGCTCGGCCTGCTGACCGTGGTGACCACCGTGTACCTGGCGTTCCGGCCCGAGGAGCCGGCGGCCCGGCTGACCGCCGAGGACGAGGGGCGGCTGCGGGAACTCCTTGAGCGGCACGGCGGGCGGGACTCGCTCGGTCACTTCGCGCTGCGCCGCGACAAGGCGGTGGTCTTCTCGCCCAGCGGCAAGGCCGCCGTCTGCTACCGGGTGGTCTCCGGAACGATGCTGGCCAGCGGCGACCCGGTCGGTGACGTGGAGGCGTGGCCGGGCGCCATCGAGTGCTTCATGGCGGAGGCGAAGGCGCACTCGTGGACGCCCGCCGTGATGGGGTGCAGCGAGACCGGCGGCCAGGTCTGGACCCGGGAGACCGGGCTCGACGCGCTGGAACTCGGTGACGAGGCGATCGTCGACGTGGCGGACTTCACGCTGAGCGGGCGTTCGATGCGCAACGTGCGACAGATGGTCGGCCGCATCCAGCGCAACGGCTACCAGACCCGGGTGCGGCGCGTCTCCGAGCTGGGCCAGGAGGAGCTGCGGCAGATCCAGCGGGCGGCGGCCGACTGGCGCGGCACCGACACCGAGCGCGGGTTCTCGATGGCGCTGGGCAGGATCGGCGACCCGAACGACGGCGATGCGGTGATCGCCACCGCCCACCGCGCGGACGAGGGGGACGACGGGGCGGCCGACGGCCCGTACGGGGACCTGAAGGCGGTGCTCCACTTCGTGCCGTGGGGCCGGGACGGGATGTCGCTCGAACTGATGCGGCGGGACCGGTCCGCCGACCCCGGCATGAACGAGCTGCTGATCGTGGCCTCCCTCCAGGCCGCGCCTGAGCTGGGCGTCAAGCGGGTCTCGCTGAACTTCGCGATGTTCCGCTCGGCGCTGGCCCGCGGCGAGCGGCTGGGCGCCGGGCCGGTGCTGCGCGGCTGGTGCGGGCTGCTGCTGTTCCTCTCGCGCTGGTTCCAGATCGAGTCGCTGTACAAGTTCAACGCGAAGTTCCAGCCGCGCTGGGAACCGCGCTTCGTGGTCTTCCGTAACACCCGTGACCTGCCACGCATCGGTCTGGCCGCGATGCAGGCCGAGGGCTTCGTATCGCTGTCGGTGCCGCGTCCCCGGTGGTGGCGCGGGGGTTCCGGTTCCGCGCCCGGCGGGGGCTCGTGCGGCACGGGCGCCGACGGCTGGGAGCTGGCCGCCGCCGACCGCGGGCAGCGCGGTCAGGGGGCGCAAGCGCCGGCCGCGGCCGGACGACCCGCGGGCGCGGAGCACGCCGGCGGGTCCGGGGTGCCGGTCGGGGCCGGTGCGCCCGGCAGGGCGTCGGGCTAGCGACGGGGCGCGGGGGCCGCGGCGGGGTGCCCCGGTACGTACCGGGGTCTGGGGGCGCAGGCCCGGGGCGCCGGGGCGGGGGCGGGCCGCCCCGGGCGGTCGGCGCGCGGGGCAGCCTAGGCTGGAGGCATGAGTACGTTGCGTGAGGGCGGTGGCCGGCGGGGGATCGGTGGGCTGGCCGGGCTGCCCGAGTGGGACCGGTGTGCCGTGATGGGCGTGGTGAACGTCACGCCCGACTCCTTCTCGGACGGCGGCCAGTGGTTCGACACCGAACAGGCCGTCAAACACGGCCTCGACCTCGTCGCCAGCGGCGCCGACCTGGTGGACGTGGGCGGCGAGTCCACCCGCCCGGGCGCGGCGCGCGTCGACGAGGCGGAGGAGCTGCGGCGGGTGGTGCCCGTGGTGCGGGAGCTGGCCGCGGCCGGGGTCGTCGTCAGCGTGGACACGATGCGGGCGACCGTCGCGGAACAGGCCGTACGGGCCGGCGCGGCGCTGGTCAACGATGTGAGCGGGGGCGGCGCCGACCCGGCGATGGTGCCGATGGTGGCGGCGGCCGGGGTGCCGTTCGTGGTGATGCACTGGCGCGGCCAGTCCATCGACATGAACAACCGGGCGGTGTACGCGGACGTGGTCGGCGAGGTGGTGGCCGAGCTCACCGAGAGCCTGGAGCGCGCGGTGGCCGGCGGCGTCGAGCCCGACCGGATCGTCCTCGACCCGGGCCTGGGCTTCGCCAAGAACGCCGACCACGACCTGGAGCTGGTCGCGCACCTGGCGCGGCTGCGCGGGCTCGGCCGGCCGCTGCTGGTCGCCGCCTCGCGCAAACGGTTCCTCGGCCGGGTGCTGGCCGGCGGCGCCGGCAGCCCGCCGCCGGCCAGGGAGCGGGACGCGGCGACGGCCGCGGTCTCCGCGCTCGCGGCGCGCGAGGGCGCCTGGGCGGTCCGCGTGCACGAGGTGCGGGCCAGCGCGGACGCGGTGCGGGTCGCGCAGGCGATCGAGCACGCGGGGCGGGCCGCGGCGGACCGCGGGGCAACGGAACAGGTGAGGACGGCGCAGGCCGGGGCAGGCGGGACGTGCGAGGCGAACGAGGCGAACGAGGCGGGTGGGGTCGGCGTGGCCAACGCAGAGGGAGCGGTGTGACTTCCCGTACGGACAGCGAACTGGTGGAACTGGCGAACACCGCCCTCTACGAGGCGATGGAGCGCGGGGACGCCATGGCGCTCAGCCGGATGTGGCTGGACGACGACGTGAGCTGCGTGCACCCGGGGTGGCCGGTGCTGCGCGGGCGCAGCGAGGTGCTCCGCTCGTACGCGCTGATCATGGCGAACACCGAGTACATCCAGTTCTTCCTGACGGATGTCGAGGTCTCGGTGCTCGGCGACACCGCGCTGGTCACCTGTACGGAGAACATCCTCAGCGGCGGCCCGGCCGAGGAAGAGGGCACGCTCGGCCCGCTGGTGGGGCAACTCGTGGTGGCCACCAACGTGTTCCGGCGCAGCCAGGACGGGTGGAAGGTCTGGTCGCACCACGGTTCGCCGGTGCTCGCCGAGAGCGATGACGCGGACGGCCCCGGCGGTGGCCCCGACGACGGGATCGGCGGCAGCCCGGCCGGCCTGGGCGACTGACGCGCGCGCAGCGACGCTGCCCGTACGGGAGCGGTTGAACCCTGCCCGCACGTGTCGGTACGGGAGCGGCGGAGCCCTTTCCGTGGGGGAGAGGGGCGGGGTCGGTGGCGCGTGCTGGTTCACTCGTTCGAGCTGTGTGGTGGGCGGGTAGGGAGTGGGGGCACGGCGGCCGGGTAGGCGCGCCCCCGGTGTTCACCTAGCAGTTGGGCGCCGTGCTGTCCATAGCCCCCGCGAGCGGGGACTGTCGGTGCTCGCAGGTAGATTCGATAACGGGGGTATTACTCAACCCGTGCAGGGAGGGCGGCGCCGGCCGTGGTCGGGGTCGTCCACACCGACGACAAGCTGGAGTGATTCGTGTGGATCGTGTCGCGCTGCGCGGCCTGAAGGCCCGTGGGCACCACGGCGTGTTCCCCGAGGAGCGCGAGCGTGGCCAGACGTTCGTCGTGGACGTGGTGCTCGGCCTGGATGCCCGGCCGGCGGCTGCCGACGACGATCTCACGAAGACCGTGCACTACGGGATCGTGGCCGAGGAGGTCGTGGCCGAGGTGACCGGCGAACCGGTCGACCTGATCGAGACGCTCGCCGAACGGATCGCCCAGAAGTGCCTGGCCCACGCCGCCGTGCAGGAGGTCGAGGTCGTCGTGCACAAGCCGGAAGCCCCCATCACCGTTCCCTTTGACGACGTGACCATCACCATCACGCGGAGCCGAGTATGAGCAGCAGCGACCCGACCGTGCAGCCCGTCCCCGCCTCCGTGGTGGAGCGGGTGGACGCCGCCGATGTGACCCTGAGCAACCCGAAGTGGGCGGTGATCTCCCTGGGCAGCAACCTGGGCAACCGCCTGGAGACCATCCAGGGCGCGGTCGACGCCCTGGAGGACACGCCCGGCCTGCGGGTCAAGGCCGTGTCGCCGGTGTACGAGACCGAGCCGTGGGGCGTGGACCCCGGCTCCCAACCCACGTACTTCAACGCCGTGGTGCTGATCAAGACGACGCTGCCGCCGTCCTCGCTGCTCGACCGCGGCCAGGCCATCGAGGAGGCGTTCGAGCGGGTGCGGGACGAGCGCTGGGGCCCGCGCACGATCGACGTGGACATCGTGACGTACCAGGACGTCGTCTCCGACGACCCGGTGCTCACGCTGCCGCACCCGCGTTGTCACGAGCGCGCCTTCGTTCTCGTACCGTGGCACGACGTGGAGCCGGAGGCGGTCGTTCCGGGGCGCGGGGCGGTGGCCGAGTTGCTGGCCGCGGTGGACCGGGAGGGCGTGGTGCCGCGGGCCGATCTGGAACTGCGGCTGCCCGAGTAGGCGTTGTGAGGTAGCTGGGGCCGGCGCGGGAGCGCGCGGGCGCCGGTGGAAGGGCTGTGGACGACGATGAGGGGCGACCGCTCGGTGAAGCAACTTCGAATCGGGGTGTTGGCCGGGCTCTTCGTCGTGGCCGGCGTGCTGTCGTGGGCGGGGGCGCGGCTGTGGGACTCGCTGGACACGCTGCCGAGCGTGCCGCTCGCGGCGCCCATCGTGCTCGCGCTGATCGCCGTCGTCCTCGGCGCCCCCGGCCGCTCGCTGCGCGCCCGGCTCCCGGCCCCGCGCGCGCGGCGGCCGGGCGCCAAGGGCGTCGACCCCCTGGTCGCGGCCCGTGCGGTGGTCTTCGGCCAGGCGAGCGCGCTGGTCGCGGCGCTGGTCTCGGGGATGTACGGGGGCGTCGGCCTGTTCCTGGTGCTCACCGAACTCGACGTGCCGGCCCGCCGCGACCAGGCGATCTACGCCGGTGCGTCGGTGGTCGCCGGCATCGCGGTGGTCGCCGTGGCGTTCTTCCTTGAGCGGGTGCTGAAGCTCCCCGAGGACGACGAGAACGACCCGCGGGGCGCGTCCCGGGCGTGGCCCCCCGGGCCCCCCCCCGGCCCCCCCCCCCCGGGGCCGCGGGGCCCCCCCGCCCCGGGGCGGGGGGCGGGGCCGCCCCGGCCCCGGGGGCCGG
>NZ_JBEHZD010000043.1:0-26712 GCF_040240285.1 Streptomyces sp. HSW2009
GTGATCTCCTGGACCGGCTACTCCACGCCGGTCGGGCTCGGTCTCGACGCGGCGACGGGCCGGCTGGCGGGGGGCCCCCCCCCCCCGCGCCCCCCGCCCCCGGGCCGGCGCCCCCCCCCCCCCCGGGCGCCCCCCCCCCCCCCCCCCCGCCCGGGGGGGCGGGGGGGGGGGGGGGCCGCCGCCCCCCGCCCGCCGCCCGCCCGGGGGGGCGGGGGGGCGCCCCCCCCCCCCCCCCCCCCCCCCCCCCCCCCGCGGCGTTTGGCCGCGCCATCAGTGCTCCCAGATCTTGATGGCGCGGATCTGGTACGGGGACTCGGAGAGGCGGACGCCGCCGCCCTTGCCCGGGTAGGTGTCGAACTCGCCCGTCTCGCCGCATTCGGCGCTCTGGTAGGTGGTGACCGGCCGCCCGGTGCGGTTGGCCAGGGACGCAGCCCGGGCCCCGGCCGGCAGCGGCACGCAGCTCTCGATGTCGGTGTCCGCCAGCTCGAAGATGTGGCGGTGACCGGTGTAGCCCGGGCGCTCCCAGAGACAGAGCTGCCCCGCGGCGCAGTCACCGGGGCGACCGGTCTGGCGGCTGGGCTGGTGGCTGGGCTGGTGGCCGGCCTGGGGCCCGGTCTGCTGCTGGGCCTGCTGGCTGGTCTGGCCGGTGCGGTGAGCCGTCGGGTGGGCGGGCTGCTGAGCGGCGGCGGGCGGCGCCAGCAGGGCGGCCGTGGCCGCGGCTCCCAGCAGCGCCGCCCGGACCAGCGGGGCGGCCCGCCGCGCCCGGTGGGAACGGGTACCCCGGGCGCCGGTGGTGCCGCCGCACGTGGTCCCGGTGGTGCCGTACGTCGTGCCGGTGGTGCCGTACGTGCTGCGGGTGCGGCTGGCGCCGCACGTGGTGTCGTACGTCCCGTTCTGCGGCACGCTCGGCGTCGCGCCCCGCTTCAGGTTCCGCGACGCGGCGCCCTGCGGCGCCTTCTGCGGCGCCTTCTGCTGCGGGTCCTGCTTCGGGTCCTGCTTCGGGTTCTGCTGCGGGTTCTGCTGCGGGTTCTGCGTCATGTCGCGCTCGGTGGTGGTCCGCATGGTGTTCACTCCCCGTGGGTTCGCTGTGCGGCTCGGCCCGGTGGGCCGGCCCGGGGAGAGGCCGGGCCGCGGTCCACTGTGGGCCGCGGCCGGTTCGGCTCCCCCGTGACGGAAGCCTGCGGGGCCGGAAGTGGCCGTGCCAAGGGGTGGCGGCGCAGACGACCCTGATAGGGGACGGCCCCGCTGGTTTGATCCGTGGCGCCGCCTTTGACATGCGGTGTTGACATAGCGTGACGGTCTGGGCCAAGCCTTTCGTGCGAGGTCAGACGCCTACTGCGACGCAAAGGGCGACGCCCTGGCGCGGCAACAGAAATGCCGGCCAGGGCGTACGACTATCACTCGAACGGGTGCAAGCAGTCGATCAGATGTGCACCGCTCCGGTGCTCGCATCGCCCGCCTGAGCGCCGCGCTTGGCGAAGCCGGCGACGACCGCGGCCCCGGCGGCGACGACCGCGGCGACCGTGAAGCTGAGCCCCATGCCCGACATGAAGGTGTCGTGGGCGACGTGGGTGATCTTCTCGGCGACCTCCGGCGCAGGCGGGTTGTCCGGGGCGATCGGGGGGCGGCCGATGGCGACCGCGTCGGCGGCCCGGTCCAGTTCCTGCCCCGAGGTCGCCGGCAGCCCGGCCTCCTTCCAGTTGCCCGGCAGGTCACGGTCGACCCGGGCGGCCATCACCGCGCCGAGCACCGCCGTACCGAGGCTGCCGCCGATCTGCATGGCGGCCTGCTGGAGGCCGCCGGCCACGCCGGAGAACTCCAGCGGCGCATTGCCCACGATGCCCTCGGTCGCGCCGACCATGCCGGGGCCGAGGCCGAGGCCGAGCAGCGCGAACCACACCGACATCAGCCCGGTGCCCGAGTCGGCCTCCAGGCTGGCGAGGCCGAACAGTGCGATCGCGGTCAGCACCATCGCGCCGACCAGCGGGGCGCGCGGCCCGACCTTGGTGATGAGGGCGCCGGCCGCCGGCGACGAGACGATCATCATGGCCGTCAGCGGCAGCAGGTGGAGGCCGCTGTCGACCGGGCTCATGCCGTGCACGTTCTGGAGGTAGAAGGTGACGAAGAACAGGCCGCCCATGAAGCCGAAGGCCATCAGGATCATCAGGACCGTGCCGGCGGAGAGCGGCACCGAGCGGAACAGGCCGAGCGGCAGCAGCGGTTCCGCGGCCCGGGTCTCCCAGTAGCCGAAGGCCACGAAGGACGCCAGCGAAAGGCCGAGGAAGAGCAGGGTCGAGCCGTCGCCCCAGCCCCATTCGGGGGCCTTGATCAGGGCCCAGATCAGGCAGAACATCGCGCCGGACAGCAGCACGATGCCGGGCACGTCGAAGGAGCGCGGGGCGTTCTCCGCCCGGTGGTCCTTGAGGATCACCAGGCCGAGGACGAGCGCGAGGACGCCGACCGGCACGTTGATGAAGAAGACGGACTGCCAGTTGACGTGCTCCACGAGCAGCCCGCCGACGATCGGTCCGCCGGCGGTCGACGCGCCGATGACCATGCCCCAGATGCCGATCGCCATGTTGAGCTTCTCGGCCGGGAAGGTGGCCCGCAGCAGGCCGAGGGCCGCCGGCATCAGCAGGGCGCCGAACAGGCCCTGACAGACGCGGAAGGCGACGACCGCCGTCACATTGCCCGACAGGCCGATGGCGGCCGATGCGATCGCGAATCCGCTGACGCCCACCAGGAAGGTCTGTCGGTGACCGAAGCGGTCGCCGAGCTTGCCCGCGGTGATCAGGGCGACGGCCAGGGCGAGCAGATAGCCGTTGGTGATCCATTGGACGTCGGCGAGCGAGGCGCCCAGGTCGTCCTGGATGGCCGGGTTGGCGATGGCGACGATCGTGCCGTCGAGGGCGACCATCATGACGCCTATCGCGACGGATATCAGGGTGAGCCAGGGGTGCCCACGCATTCCGGGGCGGGGCGACGGCTCCTGCTGCTCCGGCTTGACGCCGGCCACGGTTGGCTCTGAGGTCATACGATGAGATTAATGTCAGCCTCTGACAATTGACAAACCAAGCCAAGAGTCGGCTACTGCCATGAGTGGCACTGAGTATTCTGAGCTGCCCGGGCGTGCCCCGCACGGCCCCGCGCGCGATCCGGCGCGCAGCCGAGCGCGCACCCCGGCGCCGACCGGCCGACACGGGGCGGGCCCGCGGCAGCGCCCCGGGCGACCGGCGGCGCCAGCACGACGCGCGGCGCCGACGCCCAGGACCGACAACAGGTCCGACACGCAGAGCCGACGCACAGAGCCGACGTACGAGAACGACGCGCAGGAACGACGCGCGGGGCACAGCCCGCGGAGAGAGAGCCGGAAGGTGACGACGGACCAGGTGACACCACCCATCGGCCTGCGGCAGCGCAAGAAGCAGCGCACCCGCGACGCCCTCATCAGGGCGTCCCTCGAACTCTTCGTGACGCAGGGCTACGAGGACACCACGATCGACGAGATCACCGACGCCGTGGAGGTCTCACAGCGCACCTTCTTCCGCTACTTCGCCAACAAGGAGGAAGTGGCCTTCGCGGTGCAGGAGTTGGCCGAGGCGTACTTCTACGCCGCGCTGCTGGAGCGGCCCGCGCACGAGGCGCCGCTGACCGCGCTGCGCAACGGCGTCTTCGCGGCCTGGGACACCATCAACGAGGCGATCCAGGAGGTCGTACCGCTCGAACTCCACATGCGGACCTTCCGGCTGATCGAATCGACGCCGTCCCTGCTCGCGGTGCACCTGCGGCGCCACGCCGAGCTCGAAGCGCGGTTCGCGCAGGTGATCGCGGGTCGCGAGGGCGTGGACCCGGAGCTCGACCCCAGGCCACGGGTGCTGGTGGCCGCGTTCGGGGGCGTCATGCGGGTGGCGAGCCGGGCGTGGAGCGAGGGCGAGGACTGGACGACGGCTGCGATCCGCGCCCTCACCGAGTCCTACCTGGACCTGCTCGCCCCCGCCCTCGCCGACGACTGGCACCGCCCCCGGGTCGGCGCGACACGGCACGCTCCGTAATCGCCCTTGCGGCCGGCACGGCACGGGGCTGGCCGTAGGCCCGTACGGCAGGCGACCCCGGCCAGGCCCCACAGCAGACGAGCCACCCCGCCCCGCCCGCCAGGGCCAGCCGTCCGCGGTGCGCCGCGCCCGGGCGCGGGGTGGGTTCCGGTCCGGTGCGGCGGACTTCGGTGCCCGCTCAGCACCGCACAGTTGCCCCCGCGGGAACGTGAGATGGCTCACCCGTTTTGCCGAGCGCCGGTCGGCGTCTCCTAGGGTGGTTCGCGGTGACTTCCCTTCCTGAGCTCGGCTCCTCCCATCCCCTGTCGTGGTACGCCACGGCCACGGCGTCGCGTACCGCGCTCGTCCTGGTCGTGGTCCTCATGCTGCTCGCGACCAGCGGATGGACGGCTGGCCGGCAGCTCAGGGCCCGGCCGGACGCGCTGTCCGCCTCGCTGGCCGCCTGGCGCGCCGGCAGCGTCGCAGGGCGCCCGCTGCCGGCTCCGGGGACCGCGCCCGGTCGCGTCGAGCGGTTCTTCGGCTCGCTCACCGACGCCCAGGCCACCGGGCTCGCCCGCCGCTACCCGCTCACCGTGGGCAATCTGAACGGTGCGCCGCCGGCGCTGCGCTACCGGGCCAACCGGATCGCGCTCGCCGACGCGGTGCGGGCGGAGCGGGCGCGGGCCCGGTCCGGCGGGCTGACCGTCGACGGGCAGCGCGCCTCGCGGCGGCTGGTGCACCGGCTGGAGTCGCTACGGCGCCCGGGCCGGCAGGTGCTGGCCTTCGACCCGACGGGTTCGGGCCGGGTCGCCGAGGTCTTCGGCGACGTGGCAACCGCGCGACGGGTCTCGATCGTGGTACCGGGCGTGGACACCGACCTGCTGACGTTCGAGCGGACCAGGCAGCCCCGCCGGGCGCCGGTCGGCATGGCGCGTGCGCTGTACGCCGCGGAGCGCGCGGCCGGCCCGGCGACGCGGACCGCCGTCATCGCCTGGGCCGACTACACCAGCCCGGCGGGGCTCGGCATCGACGCCGCGACCGGGGCCAGGGCGGCGGACGGCGCGCGGCGGCTGCTGGCCACGCTCGACGGGCTGCCGCGGCGGTCGGGGGCCACGGTCGCACTGTTCTGCCACAGCTACGGTTCGGTGGTGTGCGGGGTGGCCGCCGACCGGCTGCCGCGCCGAGTGACCGACATCGCCGTGGCCGGCAGCCCCGGCATGCGCGCCGAACACGCCCGTGACCTGGGCACATCGGCCCGTATCTGGGCCATGCGGGACTCCGGCGACTGGATCGCCGACGTACCGCACCTGGACCTCGCCGGGCTCGGCCACGGGGCGGACCCGGTATCGGCCGACTTCGACGCCCGTGTGCTGTCTGCTGACGGGGCAGTGGGGCACGCGGGATACTTCGAGCCCGGTACGACGAGCCTCGCCAACTTCGCCGAGGTCGGCGTCGGAGCGGTGTCGTCGGTGAGATGCGGAGGCGGTGACGCCTGTACCGCGGGCCTGACCTGACCGCGGGGGAAAGTTCGGAAGATCGCCAAGCAGAGGCTTGACGCGCGTAGCGCACCAAAGGGGGACGGGCGGGCGACCGCAACATACGATGAGCCACATGGGTGATGTGCTGGCCGGTTTTCACACGGTCTGGGAGTTCGACGCCGACTCCGTGCTCATCCGCTTCGAACGGGGGATACGTACACCGAAGCTGCTCCAAGTGCTCGGTGAACGCCGCATTCCCTACGAGGCGTTGGCGGGGGTCGAGCTGACACCCGGCAAGCGCGGGACGGTGGTGTTGCGCGCGGTGCCGAGACCCGGCGCCGATCCGTTGATGGACGCGGCGGACGGGCAGCTCAAGGAGGGGTGCGACCCGTACCGGCTGGTGCTGCCGGCCGAGCGGGAGGTGCTGGCCGAGTACTACGCGGACACGGTGCGCGGCGCGCTCGGCCCGGAGGCCGGGATGCCCGCCGAGACCTATCTGGTGGCCGCACCGCCACCCCCGCTGTCCTTCAAGGCGTACGACGGCAAGGCGTCCTTCGACGGCTCGTCGGTGATCTTCCGGTGGTTCTGGACGGGGGCGTCGTCCGCCAAGTGGAAGGCCGGTGACCAGCGGTTCCAGATCAGCGAGCTGGCCGGGGTCGAGTGGCGGTCGCCCGAGGTCTTCAACGGGTACCTGCGTCTGGTGGCACGCGGCTCGGACGGGAGCGAGTCGCGCGAGGCCGACCAGAACCCGGCCGCCGTCGTCTTCGGCATGGGGTACGGCCTGGTGCACGACTCGCTGCCGTTCGCGGCGGCCGTGCTGGAGGCCGTACGAGCCGGCTCGGGCGGCGGCGCCGGCTCCGGGCTGCACGGCACCGCGGTGCCAGGACCCGTGGAGCCCCAGCAGGTGGCCGCCCGCCCCGACCCGGCGCACATCGCCGACCGCATCCGGCACTTGGGCGATCTGCACCAGGCCGGGCTGCTGACGGACGACGAGTTCACGGCGAAGAAGGCGGAACTCCTCGCGGAGCTGTGAGCCCGGGCCTGGTGGGTCCGGGCCTGGTGGGTCCGTTGCCGGCGCGGCGGGCCCACCGGGTGGCTCGCCGCACGGCCGGGCAGGGGGCCCGCCGCCCGGCACGTGGTTCGCCGCGCGGCAGGGAGTTCACCGCCCGGCTCCTGCGGTGGCGTGCGGGCTGGTGGGGCGCGGGGGCGCTGCCCGGCCGGCAGCGGGAGCGGGGCGGGTCATACGCTGGGCGGGTCATGTCAGCCACGCCACCCGCACCCCCATCGCCCTCGCCAGGTGGTGACGGGCCATCGACCGCGCCGCCGGCGCCCGACGCAGGGCCGTCCACGGCCGGCCCGCCGCGTACCGGCACGGCGTCGTCCACGACCACGGCCTCATCCGCAGCCACAGCCACAGCCACAGCCACAGCCACAGCCACGCTCTCGTCCGTACGACAGCGGGCCGCGCACTCCGTACGCACCTTCGCGCGCGGGGTGTTGCACGATCTGACCACGCCGACCGGCCCGCCCAGGGCGCTGCTCGCGAACAGTGACCGGCGCTGGCTACGACGGCTGTCGTACGCCGTCGTCTTCGTGTTCACCGTGGTCCTGGTGCCGGTCACGGGCACCGTGCTCACCAACAACGCCGGGCTGCATCCCGCGCTCTCCGCGGTGTTGGCCTTCACGCAGGCCGGGCCGCTGCTGCTGGCGTTGACCCGGCCGCTCCAGGCGTGGTGGATCGTCTTCCCGGCCGATGTGGTGGGCGGGTTCGCGCTGCTCGCGGTGGGGGCGGACAACCTCAACCCGTGGCCGTGGACGCCGATGGTGATCGTCGGCTACCTGCCGCTCTGCCTGCTGCTCGGGCTGCGCGAACGACGGCGCACGCTGGCCGCGATCTGGCTGCTGACCGGCGCCGCCGGCACCCTCTTCGAGCTGGTCTCGCAGGAGCGCAGCGACGGTTCGCCCGTCCTGCTCTTCGTGTTGAGCGGCATCGTGCTGTTGGTCGGCGGGGCGCTGCGGGAGCGTCGGGACGCGCAGCGCCGGCTGGCCGAGGTGGAGACGATCAGCGAGGCGGAGCGCGCCCGCCGCACGCTGCTCGAAGAACGCGCTCGGATCGCCCGCGAGTTGCACGACGTGGTGGCGCACCACATGTCGGTGATCACCGTGCAGGCGGACAGCGCCCCGTACCGCATCGAGGGCCTTTCGCCGCAGGCGCGCGAGGAGTTCGCGTCCGTCGCCGCGGCGGCCCGGGAGTCGCTGACCGAGATGCGCCGGCTGCTGGGCGTGTTGCGCAGCGACGGCGGCGGGGCCGGCGGGGACCCGGAGCTCGCCCCGCAACCGGGGCTTGACCGGGTGCCGCAGCTCGTGGAGGCGACGGTGCGGGCCGGCGTGCCGGTGGAATGCGAGATCTCCGCCGCGGTGACCGGCCTCGGGCCGTTGCCGCAGGCGGTGGAGTTGTCCGCGTACCGGATCGTGCAGGAGGCGCTGGCCAATGTCGTCCGGCACGCGCCGGGCGCGACCACCCGCGTGTCGCTCACCGCGACCGGGGAGCACTTGGGGGTGCTGGTGATCAACTACGCGTCGGCGGCGATGGCTCCGGCCCCGCTGGAGGCCGCCGGCACCGGGCACGGCCTGGTGGGCATGCGGGAACGGGTGCGGCTGGTCGGCGGCACGGTGGACATCGGGCCGCTGCCCGACGGCGGCTTCCGCGTCGCGGCCAGGCTGCCGCTCGACCCACCGGACGCGGCCCGCGCGGCGGCGGGCACGGTGGGCACGCTGGACCCGGCGGCCGGGACGGACCGGGCGACGGACCCCAGCGCGGGCCGGGCCGCGGCCCCGGGGGCGGACCCGGACGAGACCGCCCCGGCTTGACCCGCTCCACCCCGGACCAACCCCCGCCAACCCCGACCGCACCACCCCGGCCTGACCCCCGCCAACCCGAACCAACCGCCCCAAGCCGCCCCGCGCCCACGCCCATCCGCTTCCACGCCCGCATCTGCTTCCACATCTGCTTCCACGCCCGCACCCCACGCGCACTGCCCGTACCGATCCGTACCGATCCGTACTCATCCGCACGGCTCCCCCGGCCCGCCCGCGAGACGAAGGACTCCAGGACGCCATGACCACCCGAGTGATCATCGTTGACGACCAGGCCATGGTGCGGGCCGGATTCGCCGCGCTGTTGGCCGCGCAGAGCGACATCGACGTGGTCGGCGAGGCCCCGGACGGCCGGCAGGGCGTCGAGGTCAGCCGGGCCACCCACCCCGACGTCGTGCTCATGGACGTCCGGATGCCCGAGATGGACGGCCTGGAGGCGGCCCGCCAACTGCTCGCGCCGCCGCCGGGCGTCATCCACCGGCCCAAGGTGCTGATGCTCACCACGTTCGACGTGGACGACTACGTGTACGAGGCGCTGCGCGCCGGCGCCAGCGGCTTCCTCCTCAAGGACGCGCCGCCGGCCGATCTGATCGCGGCCGTACGGATCGTCGCCCAGGGCGATGCGCTGCTCGCTCCCTCGGTGACCCGCCGGCTGATCGCCGACTTCGCCCGCCAGCGCCCCGCCCCGCGCCGGGACCCCGGGCTGCGGCTGCGCGACCTGACGCCGCGCGAGACGGAGGTGCTCGAACTCATAGCCCGGGGCCTGTCCAACACGGAGATCGCCGCCGCGCTGGTGCTCGCCGAACAGACGGTGAAGAGCCACATCGGCCGGGTGCTGGCCAAGCTGGGGCTGCGGGACCGCGCCCAGGCCGTGATCTTCGCGTACGAATCGGGGCTGGTCGCCCCGGGCGAGGCGCCCTGAGCCAGGGGTGCCGCCGGCTGAACCAGGGTTGCCGCCGGCGCGGGACCACCCGTGCCAGCCCCTGCCCCGGCCCGGACCCCGGCTGCCCCGGGCTCGGCCGCCCCGCGCTGCCGCGCGCCCGTGTGCCCGGGCGGCCCCGGCCGCCGGGACGTGCGGCAGACCACAGACCGCGGCCCGGTACCTCCGCCGCCCCGCAAGCCCGGTAAGCCCGTCATCCGCGCCCCGGTACACCCCGTTGACCTGGGGTGATGGAAGCGACCCCCTACCCAGGTAGCAGGGGGTCGTACCTGAGAGCCAGCGGCAAGTGGGCTCTGAGGTGTGAGGTCTGATGCCCCTTCTGCTTCCTAACTTCCTTCTCACCAGGCCGTCAACAGGGCGCGCCACCGGGACGGAGGGAGCGGGCGACGATGGCGCAGCGGGGTCAGCGGGACGCGGCGGGGCGGCGCGGACGGCCGCGCGGACGCGGCGGGCGGGCGCTGGTGGCCGCGGCGCTGACGGTCACCGTCGTGGCCGGTACGGCGGGTTGGGCCGTCGCCCATCAGCAGCCGGCGATCACCGGGCCGCCGCCGGGGGCCGCGGCCTGGCGCGCCGACACCTCGCTCGGCCGCCAGCTCCCCGACCCGGCCAGCGCGTCCCCGACCGCCGTCGCCCACTTCTTCGCCGGTCTCGGCGCGGCCGAGCGGCAGTCGCTGGTCGTGCACCACCCGCTGGTCGTGGGCAATCTGGACGGCGCGCCGGTGGAGTTGCGGTACGCGGCCAACGCCCGTGCGCTGAGGGTCGAGCGCGACCGGGAGCGCGCCCGCGCCACGGACGGCGCGCTCACCGGCCAGGGCCGCAAGTGGGCCGCCGAACGGGCCGCCGAGTACACCGCGTTGCTCTCCGGCGACCGGCAGATCCTCGCCTTCGACCCGCGGGACCGCGGCCAACTCGTCGAGGTCTTCGGGGATCTGACCACCGCCCGCCGCACCGCGGTGATCGTGCCGGGCTCGGACATCGACCTCGGCTCGTACGCGACCGCCGAAGCGGCGGACTCGGCGCGTACGGCGAACACGGCATTCACGACATTCACGGCGAGCGCAGCGAACGCGGCGGACACAGCGTCCCCGTCGGACGCGCGGACCCCGGTCGGCATGGCGCGGGCGCTGCAGGGCGAGCTCGCTCGGCAGGCGCCCGGCACCGGGACCGCCGTGATCTCCTGGACCGGCTACTCCACGCCGGTCGGGCTCGGTCTCGACGCGGCGACGGGCCGGCTGGCGGCGGCCGGCGCGCCTCGGCTCGACCGGTTCCTGGCCGGGCTCGCCGCCGCCGACGGGGCGCCCACCGCCCCGCCCGCCGTGCTCTGCCACAGCTACGGCTCGGTGGTCTGCGGAAGGGCCGCGCACCGGTTCGGGGCCGCCGTGGCCGACCTGGTCGTCCTCGGCAGCCCGGGTGTGCGGGCCGAGCACGCGGCCGACCTCGGCACCCGCGCCCGGGTGTGGGCGGCCAGGGACGGCGCCGACTGGATCGGCAGGGTGCCGCACGTGCAGCTCTTCGGGCTCGGCCACGGCGCCGACCCGGCGGCGGCGGACTTCGGCGCCCGGCGGCTGTCGACGGCGGGCGTCAACGACCACGCGGAGTACTTCCTGCCCGGCACCGAGTCGCTGCGCAACCTCGCCCGGATCACGCTCGGCGACCTCACCGCGGTGCGCTGCGCGGTGACCGCCGACAGCCCCCCGGCCGCGGTCTCGGAGTGCGTCGATGACCTGCGCTGATGCGGCTCCCCGAGCTGTCTTACGGGTGCGGTCGGCGGTGGCCCGGGCCCGGGAGGCGGCCCGCCGGGTGGACGCCGCGACCCCGGCCGGCCGGGACCGGGCCGTGGACGGGCTGCGGGCGCTCGCGCTCGGCGGCGTGGTCAGCGGGCACTGGCTGCTCGGTGGGCTGACGCTGCGCCCGGACGGCGCGCTCGACAGCGCGAGCCCGCTGGTCGCACTCCCCGAACTCGCGCCGCTGACCTGGCTGTTCCAGTTGCTGGGGCTGTTCTTCCTGGTCGGCGGGTACGCGTCGGTGCGCTCCTGGGACCGGGCCGCCGCCCGTGGCCTTGGCACCGGCGGCTGGCTGCGGGGCCGACTTCGCCGGCTCGGCCGCCCGGTCGGCGCGCTCGCGGTGGGCTGCACGGTGCTGGCGTGCGAGCTGCACTCCGTCGGCGTACCGGACGGCACCCTGCGCACGGGCCTGGTCCGCATCGCCCAACCCCTGTGGTTCCTCGCCGTCTACGCCGTGCTGACCGCCCTCACCCCGTACTGCGACCGCGCCGTGGGCCGCGCCGGCGGCTGGCCGGCCGCGGCGCTGCTGCTCTGGGTGGCCGCCGTCGACCTGCTGCGGTACGGGCCGTACGGGGACGCCGTGCCGGCCGCGGTCGGGCTGCTCACCGTGCTGCCCGGCTGGCTGTTCGGGTACGTGCTCGGCGTGGCGTGGGGGCGCGGCCGGCTCGGGCCTGGCGGCGCGTGGCTGCTGCTGGTCGGGGGCGTGGTGCTGCTGGCGGTGCTGGTCGGCCCGGGCGGCTATCCGGTGAGCACGGTCGGGGTGCCGGGCGCCGGGCGGACCAATTCACACCCGCCGTCGCTGCTGGTCCCGGCGCTCGCCGCGGCCCAGTGCGGGGCTGCGGTGCTGCTGTACGGGCCGTTGACCCGGCTGTTGCGGCGGCCCCTGCTGTGGGCGCCGGTGGCGGCGGTCAACGTCGCGGCGCTGACCGTGCTGTGCTGGCACCAGTGCGCGCCGCTGGTCTTCGCCGTGCCCGCGGCGGCCTGGCCGGGCGAGGTGCCGGGTCTGGTGGGCGCGCCGGACTCGGTGTCCTGGCTGCTGTGGCGGTGCGCCTGGTTGCCGCTGTTCACCGCGGTGTTGGTGGTGCTCGTGCGGTGGGCGTGGCAGTTCGAGCACGGGCCGAAGCGCCGTACCGGGCCGCCCGGCACCGGTGGGCAGGGGCCCGCCCCGCGGCCGACGCCAGGCCCGGCCGCGGGGGCGGTCCGCACTACTCGCGGCCCGCCGCGCTGAACGACATGTCCGGGTAGCGGGCGCCCGCGACCTGGTCGGCGATGGGCTCCAGAAGGGCGAGCTCGTCGGCGGTCAGGACCACCCGGGTAGCGTCCAGGTTCTCGTCCAGGCGGGTGCGCTTGCGGGTGCCGGGGATCGGAACGACGGTCAGCCCGTGCACCTCGGCCCGCTGGTGCACCCAGGCCAGGGCGACCTGCGCCAGCGTCACCCCGCGCGCCTCGGCGATGGCCCGCAGCGGGGCCAGCAGCGCGGCGTTGACGGCCGCGTTGTCACCGGTGAACCGGGGCTGGGTGCGGCGCCAGTCGTCAGTCGTCAGCTCCTGGTCCGCGTGGACGAACGAGCCGGTGAGGAAGCCGCGGCCGAGCGGCGAGTACGGCACGAAGGTGATGCCGAGCTCGGCGGCGACCAGCGCCGGGCCGCCCTCGCAGTCCCGGCTGAACAGCGACCACTCCGACTGCAACGCGGCGATCGGGTGCACGGCGTGCGCGGCGCGCAGCTCGCTTGAGGTGACCTCGCTCAGCCCCAGGTGCCTGACCTTGCCCTCGGCGACCAGCTCGGCCATGGCGCCCACCGACTCCTCGATGGGCACCTCCACGTTGCGCCGGTGCATGTAGTACAGGTCGATGTGGTCCACGCCGAGCCGGCGCAGGCTGCCCTCGACGGACTGGCGCAGGTACGGGCGGTCGTTGCGGATCTGCTGGAACTCGGGCTCGTCCTCGCGGCGCTCGATCGCGAACTTGGTGGCCAGCGTGATCTCGTCGCGGTGCGCGGCGACGAACGGGGCGATGAACTCCTCGTTGCGGCCGTGCCCGTAGACGTCGGCCGTGTCGAACAGCGTGACGCCCCGCTCCAGCGCGTGCTCCAAGGTGGCCCGCGCCTCGGCCTCGTCGGTCGGCCCGTAGGCGTACGACATGCCCATGCAGCCCAGGCCCTGCACGCCGACCAGCGGGCCGTCCGTACCGAGCTCGACGGCTGCGATCTTCTCGTTGCTCATGGAGGTCAGACCCTCTCCGACGCCCGGCGGGCGTCAGCATAGTTGTCGATCTTGTGGTCGAGGACCGCGAGGGTGCCCTGGAGTTCGGCGATGCGGCGGCGTACGTCCTCCCGGTGCGCGGTGAGCAGGTCCTCGCGCTCGGGGAAGGTGTGCTCGCCGGCGCGGACCAGTTCGGCGTAACGGACCATGTCCGCCACCGGCATCCCGGTCAGCCGCAACTTGCCGACCAGATCGAGCCAGTTCAGGTCCCGGTTGGTGTAGCGGCGCTGGCCGGTGTGCGACCGGTCCACGTGCGGCATCAGGCCGATCCGCTCGTACCAGCGCAGGGTGTGCGCGCTCAGCCCGGTCATGGCGACGACCTCACTGATGGTGTAGCGGTCCTGGCCGGTGGGCCTGGGTTGCACCATGGGCGTCGCGCACAGCGCCCCCACGGGCACTTCGGTTTGCGTGGCCACGGTGGCGTACGCGCTATCCGTCACGGTCATGCCGTCCACCCTTCGCAGGTTCGGTTTCCCTCGCGACGACTGCAACGCTAGAGAGTTGGAGTGCACTCCAAGCAAGCGAGAAAATCGGGCCCGCATTCCCGGACCCGCTGGTACGGGGCGCCACAGCGGTGGCGCCGCCCGCCCGGAGCACGGCCGGGAGCACAGCCCAGACACGCCCCGGAGCACCGCCCGCACGGAGCCCACGGGTGCCGATCCGTACCGATTCCGGATCGTACGGGTGCCCTTGTCGTACGGGTGTCACGCCGCACGGTCCCCCGTCGTACGGGTGTCACGCCGCGCGGTCCCCCGCTCGTACGGCTTCGGGCCGGCTGCCGGATTCTGCCAGCGGGCGGCTCGGGCGCGGGGCGGGGCGGGGGCGAATCAGACGCAGGGCAGGGGCGGGTTCGGGCGGTGGACCTGGGCGCGGGGCGGCGGTGGCCAGGCCGTAGGCTCCCCGGCATGGAAAGCCTGCGGATGATCGAGAACTGGCCGGTCCCCTCGGCGGCTGCGGCCGTCGTACGCTCCGACGGCACGCTGGCCGGTTCGCACGGCCCGACCCGCGACCGGTTCCCGCTCGCGTCGGTCACCAAGCCGCTGGTGGCGCTGGCCGCGCTGGTCGCCGTCGAGGAAGGCGCGATCGACCTCGACGAACCGGCAGGGCCCGCCGGCGCGACCGTGCGGCACCTGCTCGCGCACGCCTCGGGCCTCGCCTTCGACGAGCACCGCACGATGGCCGGGCCCGGCGAGCGGCGCATCTACTCCAACGCCGGCTTCGAGGTGCTCGGCGAGCACATCGCGGCGGCCACCGACATCCCCTTCCCCGAGTACGTGCGGCAGGCCGTGTTCGAGCCGCTGGGCATGGCCGACAGCGAGCTGGCCGGGTCGCCGGCCAAGGACGCCGTCTCCACCGTCGCCGACCTGGCCGCCTTCGCCGCCGAGTTGCAGCGCCCGCGCCTGGTGGCCCCGCAGACCCTGGCCGAGGCCAGCTCCGTGGTCTTCCCCGGCCTCGCCGGCGTGCTGCCCGGCTACGGCAACCAGCGGCCCAACGACTGGGGCCTCGGCTTCGAGATCCGCGACGGCAAGTCCCCGCACTGGACCGGCGCCGCCTCGTCGCCCGGCACCTTCGGCCACTTCGGCCAGTCCGGCACGTTCCTGTGGGTGGACCCGGCGGCCGGCGCCGCGTGCGTGGCGCTGACCGACCGCGCGTTCGGGCCGTGGGCGATCGAGGTGTGGCCGCTGCTGACGGACGCGGTGCTCAAGGAGTTGGCGGGCGCGTAAGGACCGCCCCGGGCCGGGGGGCGGCCGCCCCCCGGGGGCGGGCGGGGCCGCGCCGGGGGGGGGGCGCCCCCCCCCCCCCCCCCGGCGCGGCCGCCGCCCGGGCCCGCCCCGGGGCCGGCGCCCCCGCGTCTGGTCCGCCGCGCCCCGTACCCACCCCGTACACGCGGGGCCTGGCGACCGGGCTCGGGCTCAGTACCCGAAGTCGGGCTCCCCGTGCATCTCCCAGACCAGGAACTCCGCGTCGCCCACCGCGGTGGCGTGCAGCCCGGGCCGCTCCTGGAGCCTGGCGGCGTCGCCGGGGCCGAGCCGCTCGCCGGCCAACTCGACCTGGCCACGCACCACATGGAGGTAGACGGAGGGCGCGTCGGGCAGCGCCGTGCGCGTCCCGTCGGCCAGCCGGCGCGGATGCAGCACGGCCCCGGCCCGCTCCAGTGCGTACGGAGTCGCGTCGGCGAGGCCGCGGACCACCTCGTACTCGGGCTCGCCGCCCCAGGCCGCCGGGGTCAGCCACATCTGGACGAAGCGCAGCGGATCGACGCCCGTGTTGCGCTCGCTGTGCCGTACGCCGCTGCCGGCGCTCAGCCGCTGGACGTCGCCGGGGCGGACAACCGTCCGGTGCCCGGTGGAGTCCTCGTGGGTGAGCTCGCCCTCGATCACCCAGGTGACGATCTCCAGATCGCGGTGCGGATGCTCGTCGAACCCGGCGCCGGGCGCGAGGTTCTCCTCGTTGCACGCCGCCAACAGCCCGAACCGCACGTTGTCCGGGTCGTAGAAACCCGAGAAGGAAAACGCATGCCAGGTTTCGATCCCCGGCTCCGCCCCGCCCCGGTACCGCTCACCAGCCCGTTGAACCCACGTCATCGGCCCACGGTAGCCCCTGCCGGGACCCCGTGCCCGCGCGCACCCCATCCGATAAGGCAGGCTTGTCTTCGTGCCTGAACCCGCATCCGCCCTTCCGCACCCGCATCCCGCAACGCTCCGCAGGCTGGAGAAGTCGTCCGGCAAGCTCGCGGCGGTCGCCATCGCCCGCATGGACGAGCAGCTCCCGTGGTACCGGGCGATGCCGCCCGAGAACCGCTCCTGGATCGGCCTGGTCGCCCAGGCCGGCATCGCGGCGTTCACCGAGTGGTTCCGGCATCCCGACGCGCCACAGGCGATCAGCACCGATGTGTTCGGCACCGCGCCCAGGGAGCTGACCCGGGCGATCACGCTGCGCCAGACCGTGGAGATGGTGCGCACCACCATCGAGGTCATGGAGTCGGCGATCGACGAGGTCGCGGCGCCCGGTGACGAATCGGTGCTGCGCGAGGCGGTGCTGGTCTACGCGCGCGAGATCGCGTTCGCGACCGCCCAGGTGTACGCGCAGGCCGCCGAGGCCCGCGGCGCCTGGGACGCCCGGTTGGAGTCGCTGGTGGTCAACGCGGTGCTCTCGGGCGAGGCCGACGAGGGCGCGCTGTCCCGGGCCGCTGCGCTCGGCTGGACCTCGCCCGAATCGGTGTGCGTGGTGCTCGGCACCGCCCCCAGCGGCAACAGCGAGCTCACGGTGGAGGCCATCAGGCGCGCCGCCCGGCACGCCAAGGTGCAGGTGCTGACCGGGGTGCTCGGCGAACGTCTGGTGGTCATCGCGGGCGGTTCGGACAATCCGCTCCACACGGCGAAGGCGCTCATCGGGCCGTTCGCCGCCGGCCCCGTGGTGGCCGGCCCCATCGTCGGCGACCTGGTGTCGGCGACCCGCTCGGCGCGGGCCGCGGCGGCCGGCCTACGGGCCAGCGCGGCCTGGCCCGACGCGCCGCGGCCGGTGCTCGCCGACGACCTGCTGCCCGAACGAGCGATGGCCGGCGACCCTGCCGCTCGTGAACAGCTAGTGGAGGAGATCTACAGACCGCTGAGCGAGGCGGGATCGGCCCTCTTGGAGACGCTGAGCGTCTATCTGGAACAGGCAAGCAGCTTGGAGGGCGCCGCCCGCATGCTGTTCGTGCACCCCAACACCGTGCGCTACCGGCTGCGACGTGTGACCGATGTCACCGGGTGGTCACCCTCTGACGTACGGTCCGCGTTCACGCTCCGCATCGCCCTGATCCTGGGACGGCTCGCCGACGCAGGATCGTGAGTCCAGGGTTTTGTCCGACGTCCACAATTCCCCAGACGGTTCTTCGTCCCTGTCCCCACGGGCGGCCGACACCCGTCGCGAGAGAGAGTGTGAGAGTGCTCGTACTCGTCGCTCCCGGCCAAGGCGCCCAGTCGCCCGGCTTCCTCGCCCCCTGGCTCGAACTTCCCGGTGTCGAGGACCAGCTCCGTGCCTGGTCCACCATTCTCGATCTGGACCTCGTCTACTACGGCACCAAGGCCGATGAGGACGAGATCCGGGACACTGCCGTAGCGCAGCCGCTCCTGGTGGCCTCCGCGCTGGTCTCGGCGCAGCAGCTCTTCCCGACGACGGACGACCTCGCCGCCCGGGTGGGCGTCGCGGCCGGCCACAGCGTCGGCGAACTGGCCGCCGCGGCACTGACCGGCGTGCTGTCCAACGTGGACGCGCTGCGCCTGGTGCGCAAGCGGGGCCTGGCCATGGCCGAGGCCGCCGCGGTGACCGAGACGGGCATGGCCGCCCTGCTGGGCGGCGAGCCGGACGTGGTGCTGCCGCACCTGGAGAAGCTCGGCCTCACGCCGGCGAACGTCAACGGTGCGGGCCAGATCGTGGCCGCCGGCACCGTGGAGCAGATCGCGGCGCTCGTGGCCGACAAGCCCGAGGGCACCCGCAAGGTGGTGCCCCTGAAGGTCGCCGGCGCCTTCCACACCCAGCACATGGCCCCCGCGGTCGCGGCGCTCGCCACCGCGTCGAAGCAGCGCGTGCCGGCCGACCCGCGCACCCGCTACGTGTCCAACAAGGACGGTCAGCTCGTCGCCTCCGGCGCCGAGGTGATCGACCGCCTGGTCGGCCAGGTCGCCAGCCCCGTGCGCTGGGACCTGTGCATGGAGACCTTCAGCAGTCTGGGCGCCACCGCCCTCATCGAGGTGGCACCCGGCGGAGCCCTGACCGGGCTGGCCAAGCGCGCGCTGCCCGGCGTGCAGCCCCTGGCGCTGAAGAAGCCGGACCACCTGGAAGCGGCCCGGACGCTGATCGCCGAGCACGCTGCCCCGGCCGAATAGGAGTCCCAGAGCATGACGTCGAAGATCAAGCCCGCCCAGGGCTCTCCGTACGCGCGCATCCTCGGCGTCGGCGGCTACCGCCCGACCCGCGTGGTGCCCAACGAGGAGATCCTCAAGCACATCGACTCGTCGGACGAGTGGATCCGCTCGCGCTCCGGCATCGCCACCCGGCACTGGGCCGGCCCGGACGAGACCGTGGCCGCCATGTCGGTCGAGGCCGGTGGCAAGGCCATCGCCGACGCCGGGATCACCCCGGACCAGATCGGCGCCGTGATCGTCTCGACCGTCTCGCACTTCAAGCAGACCCCGGCCATCGCCACCGAGATCGCCCACCTGCTCGGCACCACCAAGCCCGCCGCCTTCGACATCTCCGCCGGCTGCGCCGGGTTCGGCTACGGCCTGACCCTGGCCAAGGGCATGGTGGTGGAGGGCAGCGCGGAATATGTGCTGGTCATCGGCGTGGAGCGGCTGTCCGACCTGACCGACCCGACGGACCGCGCGACGGCCTTCCTGTTCGGCGACGGCGCCGGCGCGGTGGTGGTGGGCCCGGCCAAGGAGCCCGGCATCGGCCCCACCGTGTGGGGTTCGGAGGGCGACAAGGCGAACACCATCATGCAGACCGAGTCCTGGGAGATCTACCGGGACGCCAAGGACCTCAGCGAGGTGCGCTACCCGGCCATCACGCAGGAGGGCCAGGCGGTCTTCCGCTGGGCGGTGTACGAGATGGCCAAGGTCGCCCAGCAGGCGCTGGACGTGGCCGGTGTCGCGGCCGAGGACCTGGACGTCTTCATCCCGCACCAGGCCAACATGCGGATCATCGACTCTATGATCAAGACACTCAAGCTGCCGGAGCACGTCACGGTCGCCCGTGACGTGGAGTCCACCGGCAACACCTCGGCGGCTTCCATCCCGCTCGCCATGGAGCGGCTGCTGGCCACCGGGAAGGCGAAGAGCGGCGACACCGCTCTCGTCATCGGCTTCGGGGCGGGTCTCGTCTACGCAGCGACGGTCGTTACCCTCCCCTAGTCCGTACGATCAACCCGCGGACTCACCCCCGCCACAACGCAGCCCGGAACCGTCGGCGCTGCACATTTCACGCACACATCGAAGGAGAGCGCCAACATGGCCGCCACTCAGGAAGAGATCGTCGCCGGTCTCGCAGAGATCGTGAACGAGATCGCCGGTATCCCGACCGAGGACGTCCAGGTGGACAAGTCCTTCACCGACGACCTGGACGTCGACTCGCTGTCCATGGTCGAGGTCGTCGTCGCCGCCGAAGAGCGCTTCGACGTCAAGATCCCGGACGACGACGTCAAGAACCTCAAGACGGTCGGCGACGCGACCGACTACATCCTCAAGCACCAGGCCTAAGGGCCTCGCCTGTCGCCACCCCGGCGGTGGCGGATTCCGCACCTCTACCCGTGGAGAAAGAATTCCTGTGAACGCGACCAATCGCACGGTGGTCGTCACCGGTATCGGCGCAACCACACCGCTGGGTGGCGACAGCGCGTCATTCTGGGAGGGCCTGCTCGCAGGGCGCTCCGGCGTCGGCCCCCTCACGCACGACTGGGCGGAGCAGTTGCCCGTCAAGATCGCGGCGGAGATCGCCGTCGATCCCGGTGAGTCCATCCCCCGGCCGCAGGCCAGGAAGCTCGACCGGTCGGCGCAGTTCGCGCTGATCGCAGCCCGCGAGGCATGGGCCGACGCCGGTTACACCGGCAAGGCCGGGGCCGAGGCGGGCATCAACCCGGACCGGCTCGGCGCCGTCATCGCGTCCGGCATCGGCGGGGTGACCACGCTGCTCGGGCAGTACGACATCCTGCGCGAGCAGGGCGTGCGGAAGGTCTCCCCGCACACGGTCCCGATGCTCATGCCGAACAGCCCGGCGGCCAACGTCGGCCTTGAGGTCAACGCGAAGGCCGGTGTGCACACCCCGGTCAGCGCCTGCGCCTCCGGCGCCGAGGCCATCGGGTACGCCATCGAGATGATCCGTTCCGGCCGGGCCGACGTCGTCGTCGCCGGTGGTACGGAGGCGGCGATCCATCCGCTGCCCATCGCCGCGTTCGGCAACATGATGGCGATGACCAAGAACAACGAGGACCCCGAGGGCGCCTCCCGCCCCTACGACACGGGCCGGGACGGCTTCGTGCTCGGTGAGGGCGCCGGCGTCGTGATCCTCGAATCGGCCGAGCACGCCGCCGAGCGCGGTGCCACGGTCTACTGCGAGGCCATCGGCCAGGGCCTGTCGGCCGACAGCCACCACATCGCGCAGCCCGAGCCCACCGGCAGCGGCATCGCCCACGCGCTCCAGAACCTGCTCGACTCCACCGACCTGAAGCCCGCCGAGGTCGTGCACGTCAACGCGCACGCCACCTCGACGCCGCTGGGTGACGTGGCCGAGCTGAAGGCGCTGCGCAAGGTGTTCGGCGACGACGTGGACCACATGGCCATCTCGGCGACCAAGTCGATGACCGGCCACCTGCTGGGCGGCGCCGGCGGCATCGAGACGGTGGCGACCGTGCTGGCGCTCAAGCACCGGCTGGCCCCGCCGACCATCAACGTCTCCGAGCTCGACCCGGAGGTCGACGGCGACATCGTGCGCGACGAGCCGCGGGCGCTGCCCGAGGGTCCGATCGCGGCGCTGAACAACTCGTTCGGCTTCGGCGGCCACAACGTGGCGCTCGCCTTCCGTACGGTCTAGCGCCCCCGGCCGCCCCGGCGCTCACCGCGCGCCGCAGCCGGTCTACGACGAACGTCGGAGCGCCCGCCAGGTCCTTGGGACCGAGCGGGCGCTCGTTCGTTCCGCACTGCTGGCCGCTGCGCCTCTGCGCTCCCCCGATGGCCCCGGCTCCGGGGCCGGCGGAGGTGGGGCGCCGGGCCGACTGCGACTCAACACCGGCCCTGCGCAAGCGAGTTGAGGCAAGGGCGGCGGCCCGGGCGGCGGGACCACGCCGGGCCGCAGGGAGCCGGCCGGACGGTCAGGGCCAGGCCGGGCGGCAGGGTTCAGAGGGTCGGGGTCAGGCCGGGCGGCAGGGGTCGGACCAGGCCGGACGGCCAGGCCGAGCCGGACAGCCGAGTCGGGCCGCGGCGCGCCGGTCGATGACGTCGATGACGTCGATGGCCTAGACGACCTGATGGAGCCACCGCACCGGCGCGCCCTCGCCCGCGTACCTGAACGGTTCGAGTTCGTCGTCCCAGGGCTTGCCGAGCAGCTTGGTCAGCTCGGTGGCGAGCTCGCTCTCACCGCGGGAGGCGCGCCCGAGGGCGGCCCGCAGTCGGTCCTCGGGGATCAGGATGTCGCCGTGTATTCCGGTGACCGCATGGAAGATGCCCAGGTCGGGGGTTGAGCTGTAGCGCTCGCCCTCGGCGGTGGCGCACGGTTCGGCGGTCACCTCGAAGCGGAGCAGGTGCCAGCCGCGCAGGGCGGAGGCGAGCTTGGACGCGGTGCCTGCCTGCGCCTGCCAGGAGAACTCGGCACGCCAGGTGCCGGGCGCTGCGGGCTGTCTGATCCAGTCCAGGGTGACGCGCACTCCGAGCACACCCGCGATGGCCCATTCGACGTGCGGGCACAGCGCACGCGGGGCGGAGTGAACGTACAGGACTCCACGTGTCGTCACCGGGACCTCCAGTGCGGTTCGAGGTTCGCCTTCCCCAGCGGCCTCGCGTTCCTTACCGGCTTGAGCCCAGGACAGCAGCCATTCTGCCCCAATGATCACACCCGTACCAGCCCCCGAGACTACCTGTAGTAAACACTACTGGGGGTAATTCTCTCTAAATGGGACAGGAAATGACGCGACGTAACGTGCCGGCATGCGCGACGCGCACCTCCGCGGTCGGGGGTCCACCTCACACGGGCAAAGCTACCGCGCGGCGACGCCAGGCGGATGACGTACCGTCGGTCTCGGATACATATCATTGCCCGGCCCGAGGGGGGAACAGCGATGCGGGACCACGCCCGGTCAACTCGACTCCGGCGCTCCACCGCGGCCACTGCGCTGCTGGCATGCCTGGCCCTGCTCGCGGGGTGCAACGACGACACCGAAGGCGGTGGGTCGAAGAACGCCACGGATGCGGCCAAGCGGCCGGCGGCGAAACCCACCCCCACGTGGGACACCCGTCCGGGCTCCGTCGCCTCGGTCGGTGACTCGATCACCCGCGGGTTCGACGCCTGCTCCCTGCTGTCCGACTGCCCCGAGGTCTCCTGGTCCACCGGTTCGGACGTGGACAGCGTCGCCGCGCGGCTGCTGCCCGGCGACGCCAAGCAGCGCACCTGGAACTTCGCCAAGACCGGCGCGGTGATGGCCGAGTTGCCCGCCCAACTGCGGGCGGCGACGGTCAAGCGGCCCGAGTTGGTCACCGTGATGATCGGCGCCAACGACGCCTGCCAGGACACGGTCGCCGAGATGACGCCGGTCGCCGACTTCCGGGCCGACTTCAGCGCCGCCCTGACCGGTCTGCGCCGGGCGCTGCCCAAGACGCAGGTGTACGTGGCGAGCGTGCCCGACCTCAAGCGCCTGTGGTCGGAGGGGCGCAAGGACCCGATCCGCCGCCAGGTGTGGAAGCTGGGCATCTGCCCGTCGATGCTGCGCGACGCCCAGGCCGACCACGACCGCGCCAACGACCGGCGCGACCAGGTGCAGCGCCGGGTGCAGGAGTACAACAGCGCCCTGCGCGACGTCTGCACCCGGGACGTCCTGTGCCGGTACAACGGCGCGGTGTACGACTACCGCTTCACGGGTGACGAGTTGAGCGAGTGGGACTGGTTCCACCCCAACAAGGAGGGTCAGCGGAAGCTGGCCGACCTGGCGTACCAGGTGATCAACCGGCGGGACGACGCGTAACGGGTCGCCCTGCGGGCACCGGGCCGGACGCCCCGCGGCCGGCCACCCCGACAGCAGGCCGTCCCGTCAGCCAGTCGTTCCGCAGCCGGTCGTCCGGACAGCAGGTGGTCCCGTCAGCCCGCGGTGGCGGGGCCGGTGGACGGGCCGGGGCCGGTGGCTGCGCCAGTGGCCGCGCCGGTGGTCGGGCCGGTGGCTGCCGCTGACTCCCCCGGCGGGTCCTGCGACGTCGGCTCGCCCAGCAGGTCGCGGGCGAGCAGGGTGGCGCCGGCGACCGCGCCCGGCATCACCACGACGGCGACCAGCGGCACCAGGAAGAGCAGGGTCAGCGGCACCCCGAAGCCCAGCACGAGGAGCTTGCGGGAGCGCAGCAGCCGCAGCCGTTCGGCGAGCGGGACCCGGCGGCGGGCCAGCGCGACCGCGGCCAACTCCTCGGTGAGGAAGAAGCCGGAGACGCAGAAGCCGATGGCCGGGATGGCGGTCTGGCCGACGACCGGCAGGAAGCCGGCCGCGAACAGCAGCGTGCCCCACAGCGCGACCCGCAGCAGCACCGCGGTGCTCTCCCGTACGGCGATGAGCAGTTCGCGCCAGAGCGGCAACCCGGACTCGGGTACGTGACCGTCGACGGAACGGTCCACGTCCTCCGAGATCGTCTCGTAGAACGGCTGGCCGACCAGGAGCGTGACGGCGGTGAAGGTGATCAGGGCGAGCAGCAGCGCGCCGCCGAAGAACAGCACGGCCAGCGTGGTGCGGAAGAGGTCGAGCCAGGGGCTGCCCCAGTCGTCGGCGAACGGGGTCAGCCACCTGACGATGTCACCGGTCCACCAGGCCAGGGCGAACAGCGCGACGACGTACCCCACCAAGGTGATCAGGGCCGGCAGCATGCCGAGCCCCCACGCGCGCGGATGGCCCACCATCCACCGCTGACCCTTGATCAGATACCCCATGCCGACTGCCAGATCTCGCATGGGCCGCAGCTTAGGCGGTGCGCCAGCGGCGGATCACCGGGGGTCGGCGAGGGCTTCGGCGAGGGCTGTGACGGCGGGCCTTGGGGCGACGGCGGAGGGCCGTGGGGGCCGGACCCGTTCCGTACGGGCCCGGGGCGGCGGGAGCCGTGGAGCCGTGCCGGCCGAAGCCGCTCCGTACGGGCCCGCCCGCGCCCGCCCGCGCGCCCGCAGCCGCACGCCGGGAGGCAGTGCGCCGCCGGGCGCGGGCGGGGCAGCTCAGTCGTCCAGGCCGACGACCATCTTGCCGACGTTCTCGCCGCGCAGCATGCCGAGGAAGGCGTCCACGGCGTTCTCCAGGCCGGGCACCACGGTCTCGCTGTGCCGCAGGCTGCCGTCCCGCAGCCAGCCGCCGACCTCACTCAGGAACTGGGGCCGCAGGTCCACGTGGTCGGTGACGAGCAGGCCCTCCATGCGCAGCCGCTTGCCGATGATGAGCGGCAGGTTGTGCGGGGCCGGGGTGGGCTCGGTGGCGTTGTAGACGGAGATCATCCCGCAGACGGTGATCCGGCCGTGGACGTGCAGGGCGTCGATGGCCGCGGCGAGGTGGTCGCCGCCGACGTTGTCGAAGTAGACGTCGATGCCGTCCGGCGCGGCCTCGGCCAGTTGCTCGGCGACCGGGCCGCGCTTGTAGTTGAAGGCCGCGTGGAAGCCGTACTCGTCGAGCAGCAGCCGCACCTTCTCGTCCGAACCCGCGCTGCCGATGACCCGCTTCGCACCCTTGAGCCGGGCGAGTTGGCCGACCTGGCTGCCGACCGCGCCGGCGGCGCCGGAGACGAAGACCGTCTCGCCCGGCTGGAACGCGGCGACCTTCACCAGCCCGGCGTACGCGGTCAGCCCTGGCATGCCGAGGGCGCCGAGGTAGGCGGAGAGCGGGGCGATCCCGGGGTCCACGGGGCTCGCGTCGGCGGCGTCCACCAGCGCGTAGTCACGCCAGCCGAGGCGGTGCAGCACATGGTCGCCGACGCCCACCCCGGAGGTCTGCGGCCCCACCGCGACGACCTCGCCGACCGCGGCGCCGTCCATGGGCGCGTCGAGTACGAAGGGCGGGATGTAGGACTTGACGTCGTTCATCCGGCCGCGCATGTAGGGGTCGACCGAGACATACTTGTTCCGCACCAGGAGCTGCCCCGGGCCCGGCTCCGCGAGGGCGATCTCGCGGAGTGCGAAGTCCGCGGGGGCGGGCCAGCCGTCGGGACGGGCGAGCAGGTGCCAGGCGCGGCCGACGGTGGGCAGATCGGTCGTACGGGAAGCGGGCATGCGGCGGGACCCTCCAGGATGTTTCAGCAGGTGAAAGAACCATGCACGTAGATATTTCATGGTGTCAAGCAACGAGGTACCCTGGCGTCCATGGCTCCAACCCCTGACCCCCTCACGTTCGAGGTCGTCCAGCTCATCGGCACCGTGGTGGCGCGCTACCACGAGCAGTACGAGCAGGCGGCGGCGCAGCACGCCCTGACGGGTGCGCAGGCCAGGGTGCTGGGGCTGCTCGCCCACGAGCCGATGCCGATGCGCCGCATCGCACAGCAACTCAAGTGCGAGCCGTCGAACATCACCGGCATCGTGGACCGCCTCGAATGCCGTGGCCTGGTCGAACGCCGGCCCGATCCGGCCGACCGCCGGGTCAAGCTCGCCGCCCCCACCGACGTCGGTCAGGAGACGGCCGAGCGGCTGCGCGGTTCGCTCGACTTCGCGCAGGAGCCCCTGGGCGAGCTCTCGCACCAGGAGCGCCTGGTGCTACGTGATCTTCTCCAACGGATGCTGGGGATCGCTCCGGAAGCGCCCCCCGAGTAGTTAGGTTCAGACCATGAGCGATGACACCACCCGCCACTCTGTTGACTTCTACTTCGACCCCGCCTGTCCCTTCGCGTGGATCACCTCGCGCTGGATTCTGGAGGTCGAGCAGCACCGCGACATCGACCTGCGGTTCCGGGTGATGAGCCTGTCCGTGCTCAACGACGGGCGGGAGGACATCCCGCAGCGCTACAAGGACTTCCTTGAGCGCGGCTGGGGCCCGGTCCGGGTCTGCATAGCCGCCGCCCAGCAGCACGGCGAGGAGGTGCTGCGCCCGCTGTACACGGCGCTCGGCACCCGCATCCACAACGAGAAGCGGGACGTTGACCGGACGCTGATCGAGGAGGCGCTGGCGGAGGCGGGCCTGCCGACGGAGTTGGCCGACGCGGCGGACAGCACGGCGTACGACGAGGCGCTGCGCAAGAGCCACCACGAGGGCATGGACCCGGTCGGCGAGGACGTCGGCACGCCCACCATCCACATCGACGGCGTGGCCTTCTTCGGCCCGGTGCTGACGGCCATTCCGCGCGGTGAGGAGGCGGTCCGGCTCTTCGACGGCGCCCGACTGCTGGCCGGCTACCCGAACTTCTTCGAGCTCAAGCGCACCCGGACCGGGGAGCTCGACTTCTCGTAGCGCGAGCGGGCCCGGCCGGGCGCCTGAGGAAGAGGGGAACGGCCGGGCCCGACGGAGCACGGCCCGCCGGGCGCGGCGGGAGCACGATCGAGGGGGGGGGGGGGGGGGGGGGGGGGGGGGGGGGGGGCCGGGCGGGCCGCGGCGGGGGGTTCTGGGGGGCCGGCCCCCCCCCCGCCGCGGGGGGGGGGGGGGGGGGGGGG
>NZ_JBEHZD010000430.1:0-7057 GCF_040240285.1 Streptomyces sp. HSW2009
TCACCCCCACCAACTTGTCAATAGCCCGCTTAACCGGCCGCCCCGCCGCCCGCAGCACGCTCTTCACCTTGTTGGCCAACCCACCAACCCCCACCAGCGCAGCCAGGAACCCAATCAGCAACGGAATGCTCGCCGCCAACGCGGCCTCAACCATCTTCGGAACCCCAGCACTGCCCCCACCCGCAATAGCAATCACCGCATCAAGCACCGCATTAACAAACTCAACAATCTGCGCACCCTGATTAACAATGAAAGTAACAATGTCGATGATGCCCTTAACCGCCCGCACGAAAGCCGAAGCCGGTGTCAGCAGTGAAACAATCCACGAGATGCCCGCAATAATGACCGTCGGCACCAAATAAGACTTCAGGTCATCCAGAATCTTGGTCTTCAGGTCACCCGTGTCGGCCTGGATTTCGTCCATCGCACCGGCCGGGCCCTCGCGCGACAGCGCCCCCGCCACCGGTACCGACTGCTCGACCTTCTCCATCGCCGGCTCGGGCACCCCCTTCGCGACGATGCGGGCGCGGAGGTTGTCCCAGGTGAGGCCGAGCATGGAGGCGACTAGCTGGATGATGCCCTTCATGTCGAACTTGGCCGGGATCTCGATGCCTTCTTTGGTGGCGGTGCCGAGGAGCCAGGCGACCAGGCCCTTTTTCAGGTGGTCCAGGATGTTGGACGTGAAGAGGTTGAGGCCGGCGCTGACGGCCTTGACCAGGTTGCCCAGGAAGCCGATGGGGTCCTTGATGATCTTGCCAATGGCGGATGCGGCCTTGGCGAGGATGCCCATCAGGAGGTTCTTCAGTTCCAGGATGGTCTTGATGGCCCCGACGATCGCGTCCTTCGCCTTCGCGATCAGGCCCTTGTTCTCGTCCTGGAGCTTCTTGATCTCCTCATCGACCTTGCTGAGCGCCTCCGTGTACTTCTGGGCCAGGGTCTGGACGAGTTCGTCGGACTTCTCGTTGACCTTGGCTTCCAGGTCCTCGAACTTTCCCTCGAAGTCCTTGGCCGCCTCCTGGCCGTACTGCTTCAGGTCCTGCGGGAGCTTGTCTACCTCCGCCCTCAACTCCGTACGGCCCTGTTTGATGCGGGCCTTGGCCCTGCCGAGTTCGGTGCCGATCGTGTCGGCGATGGAGGAGATGACGGTCTGCATCTTCGAGACGTAGAGCTTGCGCGACTCCTGGAAGATGTTCAGGCCCTCCTGGGGAAGGCCCTTGAACTTGTCCTTGACCCAGCGCAGCTTGCCGCGGAAGCCCGAATAGCGCTTGTCCTTGTACTTCTTCATGCGGCGCTTGTGGTCTTCGGTGAACGCGTCCCTGGCCGCCTTCTCGCCCTGGGCGAACTGGTCGTCCACCTTCTTGTCCAGGCCGGTCAGCGTGGATTCGACGTCCTTCTTCGCCGCGTCGAAGACCTTCTGGAGCTTGGCCGTGACCTCTTCGCGCTTCTTCTCGTCCTTCGACTTCGTCTCGCCCTTGCCGCCGTCGACCTGCTGACCGGCCTGGGTTCGGGTCGCGGTCAGCGAGGCCATCGCACTCGCCCCGGCCGCCGCGGCGCCCGCCTTCGCGTCCGTCAGTTCCTGGTTCTCGGCCTGTCGGCCCTGCGGCCCGGCCTTCGCCGCATGCGCCTCCGCCTTCTTCTTCTCGCTCAGCGCCTCGTTGAACTGCGGTTCATTGCCCTTGGCGAGTTGTTCCTCGGTGACCTCCGCATCGGCCATCGCCGCGTCGTTGGCCTTGGGACCTGCGGAGAAGTCCGTCACCGCCGGCGGCTGCTTGTCCGGCACCGCGTCCGCCGCGCTGGGCGCGCCCGGGTTCCCCGGCGGCTTGTCCGCCGTCATCGGGGTGACCTTTTTGGTCTTGGCCTTCGAGGTGTCGGGGGCGGCCTTGGTGGTGCTTTCGATGTCCTTGGCCGAGGTCTTCTTGCCGTCGGTGACCTTGCCGTCGACCTGTTCCTTGACCTGGTCGGCCTTGCCGGAGTCGGCGAACTTGTCGGCCTCGTTCAGGTTTTTCGGCGCCTGTGCGGCAATGGCCTTGTTGACCGCGTCGATGAATGCCTGTTTGTTGAACTCGCCCGGCTCGGCCGCATTCATCTTCTCGGCCTGGGCCGCCTTGCCCTGGGCTTCCTTGTCATCCGGCGGCGCCACCGCCGCGTCCTGCGCGGATTTCGACTCCGTCGTCGCGGGCTGGTGCTGTTTGATCGCCTGCTTCTTGGTGCCGACGTCGGCCTTGACCCGACGGAAGCCCGGCGCCTGCGCCGGGGACGGCTTCACCGGCGCCGCGTACCGCTGGGCGACCAGCCGGGAGACCGCCGCGTTCCCCGCGGCGCGTTGCAGCCGCTGTACGGCGCGCCGGTCGAGGCCGCGACCTCCCGCTACCGGCGCCCGGCCGCCGGCCAGTGCGTCCCGGGTGGCCCGGGTGGCCCGGGACGTCTCGGCGACGGCCCCCGCCGCCGGCTCGGCCGTGGGTTCGCGCACCGCGGCGCTGCGCTGGGCGGTGGCGGGTCCCGCGGCGGGCGGGCGCCCTCGCGTGGTGGCGGGCGTGTCGGGGGTGCTCTTCACGGCGGCACCTGGCTACCGCCCGGATGGTGTGCGCATGGTCCGCCCCCGATTCGTCAACTCCCTGTATACACAGGTGACTTGATCGTCCAGGGTGCGCGCAGGGCACCGTACTTCCCAGGGCGACCGGGGAACGTCGCCGGGCACCCCGCGGTGTCCGGTCGACGATCGGGCGGCTGCACCTTGGGGCAACCCGGACGGCACGCCGGGTAGCCCGAAGTCCTTTCCCGTTGATCGATTGGCTGAGCAGAATCGCTCTCGTTTCCCCGGCCAAGGAGAGTGGTATGCCGTCGCCGTACCTGTCCCCGGGCGTCTACGTCGAAGAGGTGGAGTCCGGGTCACGCCCCATCGAGGGTGTGGGGACCTCGGTCGCCGCCTTCATCGGGTTCGCCCAGAAGGGCCCCTTCAACGAGCCGACGCTGGTGACGAACTGGACCCAGTTCGTCACGGTCTTCGGCGATTTCGTGGCGGGTACGTACCTGGCGACCTCCGTCTACGGGTACTTCGCCAACGGTGGCGGCGTCTGCTACGTCATCCGCATCGGTGGGCCGCGGGCCGACCAGGTCCCGGAGCCGGCCGACGGCGCCTCCCCCGACGTGGCGGACGGCGCCCCGCACGCACGGCTCGGGCCCTATGTCGTACGGACCCTGCCGGGTGTCACCGGTGAGGTGAAGGTCGAGGTCAGCGACGCGGAGGCGGAAGATCCGCCGCAGGACGTGTTCAAGCTGACCGTGCGGCACGACGGCAAGGTCGCCGAGACGTACCCGATGGTGACCACCAAGCGCAGCAAGGAGAACGTCGCCACCCAGGTGACGGCGCGCTCCCGGCTGATCGCTCTGGAGGAGCCCGGCAAGGGTGCGGCGCCGCCGCGGCCCGAGCCGCAGTCGGTCACGCTGGCCGTGCCGGCGGGCGGCGGCGCCGACGTGGCGCCGCAGGAGGTGTCGGCCGAGTCGTACGTGGGCGATGCGGACCAGCGGACCGGCTTCGGCGGTCTGGAGGCCGTCGAGGACGTCACGATGGTCGCCGTCCCCGATCTGATGAGCGCCTACCAGCGGCGCGTGCTCGATCTGGAGACGGTGATCGCGGTCCAGCAGGGTCTGATCGCGCACTGTGAGCTGATGGGCGATCGGATTGCGCTGCTCGATCCGCCGCCGGGGTTGAGCCCGCAGCAGGCCAAGACCTGGCGGGTGGAGACGACGGGATTCGACTCGAAGTACGCCACCTTGTACTACCCGTGGGTCAAGGTGTTCGACCCGGCCGTCGGGCGCAATGCGTTCGTGCCGCCCAGCGGGCACGTCGCCGGCATCTGGGCCCGTAACGACGCCTCGCGCGGGGTGCACAAGGCGCCGGCCAACGAGGTGGTGCGGGGTGCGGTGGCGCTCCAGACGCAGATCACCAAGGGCGAGCACGATCTGCTGAATCCGATCGGCGTGAACTGCATCCGGGCCTTCCCCGGCCGCGGCATGCGGGTGTGGGGCGCGCGGACCCTGGCCAGCGACCCGGCCTGGCGCTATCTGAACGTACGGCGGCTCTTCAACTATTTGGAGGAGTCGATCCTGGCCGGCACCCAGTGGGTGGTGTTCGAGCCCAATGACGATGCGCTGTGGGCCCGGGTACGGCGGACGATCTCGGCGTTCCTGGTCAATGAGTGGCGCAAGGGTGCGCTCTTCGGGCTGACTCCGCAGGAGGCGTTCTACGTCAAGTGCGACCGGGAGACCAACCCGCCGGAGAGCATCGACGCCGGTCAGGTGATCTGCGAGGTCGGGGTGGCGCCGGTCAAGCCCGCGGAGTTCGTGGTCTTCCGGCTCGCCCAGCTCTCCAGCGGTTCCGGCGCGGTCGACGAGTGATCTGGCCGGGTCAGGCCCTGGACCGCCACCCACTGATTCAAGGAGGCTGCTATGCCGCTGCCCGATCTCGACAGTTCCGTCGGGCATTCCTTCGGCCTGGAATTCGACAGCGTGCTGATCCGGCAGATCACCGAGGTCACCGGGTTGAAGATGGAGCAGGACGTCATCGAGTTGAAGCAGAACACCGCCGACGGCAAATACGCGATCAAGAAGCTTCCCGGGCGGCCCAAGGCCGGTGAGGTGACCGTCACCCGCGGGCTGACCGAGGACAACAGTTTCGAGCGGTGGATCACCGATTCGCGCTTCGGCCGGATGAACAACGCCCGCCGCAACGGCTCGATCATCGTCTACGACTACGAGGGCATTCCGATCAAGCGGTACAAGCTGATCAATGCGTGGCCCAAGACGCTGGAGATCAGCGCGCTCAAGGCGGGCGACACCTCGGTGTTGACGGAGAAGCTCGCCATCACCTTCGAGAGCATTGAAGTCGAGTGATGCGCAGGCGGACCAGCATGCCGACGTTGCCGCCGGCGGACGCCGCGGCTTCCGACGAGCGGCCGGCCGACGGGCAGGGCGCGGGGTGCGACGGGGGGCGGGGCGAGCGGCTGCGTACGGAGTTCGGGTTCGAGTTGCCGCGCGGGTACGTGGACGAGTCGGGCACCGTGCACCGGGCGGGTGTGATGCGGCTTGCGACCGCGCGGGACGAGTTGGTGCCGCTGCGGGACGACCGGGTGCGGGAGAGCCGGGCCTACCTGTCGGTGGTGTTGATCTCCCGGGTGCTGGTCAAGCTCGGCACGATCGAGGATGTCCACACCGGGATCGTGGAGGACCTGTTCGCCTCTGACCTGGCGTTCCTCCAGGACTTCTACCGCAGGATCAACTCCGAGGGGCACACCAGGGCCTCGGTGACCTGCCCGTCGTGCCGGGACACGTTCGCGGTGGACCTCGCCGGCGGTGGTCGCCTGGGGGAATCGTGACGTACGCGACGGACCGCATCCACGAGGAAGTCGCGTACCTCGCCTACCACTTCCACTGGTCGCTCGATCAGATCCTTGATCTGGAGCATGCGGACCGGTTGCGCTACGTCGACCAGATCGCCCGGTTGAACGGGCAGTGAGCCGCGGGCCACGAACGGGGAGGGCGGGTCGTTGAGGGGATTGCGGGCGTGGCTGTCCGGCCGGGGCCGGGCCGCACCTGACCAGGGAACGGCGGTCGGTGCCGCCGCCGATCCGTCGGCTTCCGACGGGCCCGCGGACTCCGCTGCGACGGGCCGCGGGGGCCAGCCCTGGCGGGAGGTGCCCCCGCTGCAACGGACGGTGGGCGCGGCGCCCCTGCTGACCGACCCGGAGCCCTTCCACGCCTCGCTCGGCACCTGGCAGGACACCTCGCTCACCTCGACGCTCGGCCATATCGTCAGCCCCGACGCGCCGGCCGGCCTCGGCCACGGCCTGGCCGAACCCAGCGAAACCGGCGAGCTCAGCGGCACCCACCCTGCTGCCACACCCGACCCTCCGGCCCTGCCGACCACGCCTCCCTCGGCCACTTCGCCGACCGGCCAACCCACCACCTCCGTACGGCACTTCGCGACCGGAGCCACCCACCCGCCCGGGCCGTCGGCGGCGCTCCAGCGGCTGGCCACCGAGCCGCTGACGTCGGCGCGCCCGCTGGAGACCGCCTTGCTGCGGGAGCTGGGGGACGTACGGGAGGTACTGGAGGTACGGGACGTGTCGGGTGGAGCGCGGGCGACGGCCGGGGGCGACGCGCATCCGGCGGGCCCGTCGGTCAGTGCCGACGGCGGCCCGGGGCCGACGGCCGTGCGGGGCGCGGGCTCGGCCGCCGTACAGCGGTCGGTGTGGCGTGCCGGGCCGGCCGACGGTGCCGCCGCCGGTCGGACTCCCGGGACGGCTGCGGGCCCCGGGGCGGCTGCGGGCGTACAGGGCGTGGGGCTCGGGGCGCCGCTGGCCGGCCTGCCGCCCACCGCGCAGCGCACGCCGGCGGCCAGTACCAGCGCGGGGCCCCCGCCGCCCGGCCCACCCGCGGACGAACCGACCGCCGGTGCCGGGACCGATCCCACGGACGCGCCGGAGTCCGCCGCTCCCCCGCCGACACCCGAGTCCACCGCCGCCACCGTTGCCGCCTCCGATGAGCCGTCGCCAGCAGGGTCGCCGGACCGGCCGCTGCTCGCTGACGCACCCCTGGTCGCCCGCCTGCCCCAGGCGGAACAACCGGCCCCGCTCCCCCCGTCTCCACCCACCCGGGCCGACGGGCCTCCGGTCGGCGCACCGTACGGGAGCGCGCGGCTGGTGGATGCGGGGGCGCCGGCCGCGGTACAACGGCAGGTCGCGGAGGGCCCGGCGGCGCCGGGTGTGGGCGCGGGGCCGGTGCCACGTGCCGTACAGCGGGCGTCGGTTCCCGTGCGGCCGGCCGCGGCCGACGGCACTCCGCTGCTTGCGCCGGCCGCGGCGGGCCGGGTGCACCCGGTCGTGGCGCCGCTCGTGGCACAGCGCTCGGTGCCGGTGTTCTCCGCGCCGGTGCGGGAGGCGCTGGGTGACGATCCGCAGGACGCCGCGGCGGAGGCGGTACCGGTGCAGTGGTCGGAGCCGGCAGGGGCGGCGCCGGCCGCGGCCCGCCCCCCCCGCGCCCCCGCCCGCCCCCCCCC
>NZ_JBEHZD010000431.1:0-7053 GCF_040240285.1 Streptomyces sp. HSW2009
CCCCCCGGCGCCCCCCCCCCCCCCGCGGCCGGGGGGCCGGGCGGCGGCCCCCCCCGCCGCGCCCCCCCCCCCCCCCCCCCGGCCCCCCCCCGCCCCGGCGCGCCCCCCCCCCCCCCCCCCCCCCCCCCCCCCCCCCCCCCCCCCCACTGTTTTGCCCCCGACTGTTCTCCCTGCCGGGAGGCGGGTAAGGTTAGGGTAACCTCAGCGATCAATGCTGCGGGGGTTTCCCTATCAATCCCGTACGGGGGTGACCGCATGTACGTCTGCTCTTGCTTCGGCATCACCGAGCAGCAGGTACGTGAGCATGCGGAAAGCGGGGCGTGCACCCCCCGCCAAATAGCCTCGGCCAGCAAGGCGGGCACGGACTGCGGGTCCTGTGTGCGCCGCATCCAGGCGCTGCTCGGGCGTGGCGCCGGATGCCCGCGCCGTGCGGTCCTCGACCACCTCGGCGCCGAGGGCGCGGCCACCGCGCTGGCCGCCGAGGAACCGGGGCCGTTGACGACGGCGCCCCTGCCCGTCACCGAAGCGGCCTGAGCACACCGCCCCCGGGTCGGGGTCGTGCGCGCGCCCGGGCGATTCCGTCCCCGGTGGACGTCGATGCGGCCGGCCCTGATCAGTGGCGAGCCGTGAACAGGGAACCGCGGGAAGTGCGGATCAGCTCTCCGGCTGCTCGATGAGCTGGGCGATGTACAGCGGCTCGCCGAGCTTCTCGATCAGTTCGAGCTGGGTGTCGAGGTAGTCGATGTGCTTCTCCTCGTCCTCCAGGATGCTTTCGAAGATGTTGGCCGAGGTGATGTCGCCCTTGGTGCGCATCACCTCAATGCCGCGCCGCAGCCGGTCGATCGCCTCCACCTCGACCTGCCGGTCGGCCTGGAACATCTCGGTCACCGTCTGGCCCACGCGTACGTGGAACAGCCGCTGATAGTTGGGCAGGCCCTCCAGGAACAGAATCCGATCGGTCAGCACCTCGGCGTGCTTCATCTCGTCGATCGACTCATGGCGGGTGTACTTCGCGAGCTTGGTCCAACCGAAGTTCTCCTGCATTTTCGCGTGCAGGAAGTACTGGTTGATCGCGGTGAGCTCACCAGTGAGCTGCTCGTTGAGAAATTCGATGACCTCGGGGTCGCCCTGCATCGCAGAGACTCCTTCCAATCCATGCGGGAACGGGAGTTCGCGCGCATCCTTGCACCGCGCCGCCGACACCGTCCAGTAAGTGCATGCTTAGTATGAGTTGCCCGAATGGGAGAGCCGCTGGTCACGACCACCCCCGAAGGTCTGACACCATGGAGGCATGGGTCAGCCGGAAAACCACGAAGGGGCGCAAGAACAGCTACCTCCGGGGCAACGGCTACAACGGGGTTGGCCGGTCACCCACTATGGCCCGGTGCCCAGGTTCCGCCCGGATCGCTGGGAGTTCCGGGTATTCGGCGCAACGGCCGACGGCGACAAGCACTGCTGGACGCACGAGGAATTCTCGGCGTTGCCGTACTCCACGATCGTGGCGGATCTGCACTGCGTCACGAAGTTCAGCATGCTGGGCGCCGAGTGGGGCGGCGTGGCGGCCCGACACTTCCTGGAACTCGCGCCACCGGCCCCCGATGTCACCCATGTGATGGTGTGGGCCGAATACGGATTCAGCTCAAATCTACGACTCGCCGATTTCGCGGCCGAGCGGACCATTTTCGCCACGCACAAGAGCGATGAACCACTCACCGCCGAGCACGGATTTCCGGTCCGACTCATCGTGCCCCAGCTCTATGCCTGGAAAGGCCCGAAATGGGTGCGCGGCGTGGAGTACATGACGGCCGACCGCCGCGGTTTCTGGGAAGAACGCGGCTACCACAACATCGGCGACCCCTGGCGCGAGCAGCGCTACTCGTACCAAGAAGAACCGGGCGACGGTCCCGAGCTGTAGCCATGGTCCACTCGTACGGCCGCAGGGGCGACGGTCACAGCCGCCGCCCCGCACGGTCGGTGCCGAGCGGGGCGGCGACGGGCGTACGGCACGGGGCCGGGGTGGGCGTACGGGCCTGACGGGCCCGGGGTCGGTCAGCCGGCGCGGAGTTCCTTGAGCCGGGCCACGTCGGCGGCGTGCCCCTCCTTGCCGCCCGGCGTCTCGATCACCAGCGGTACGCCGGCGGTCGCCGGATGCGCGAACAGGTCACCGAAGGCGTCGGACCCGATGTGCCCGGCCCCGATGTTCTCGTGCCGGTCCTTGTGGGCGCCGACGACGTCCTTGGAGTCGTTGGCGTGGATCAGTTTCAGCCGACCTTCGCCGACCACGTCGACCAGTTCGTCGAGCAGCGCCTTGGTGCCACCCGCGGCGGCCATGTCATGGCCGGCGGCGTACGCGTGGCAGGTGTCCAGGCACACGCCGAGCCGCGGATGGCGGTCCAGCGCGTCGAAGTAGGGCCCCAGGTCCTCGGCGAGCGAGCAGAGCGAGGCGCCCTGCCCCGCGGTCGGCTCCAGCAGTAGCCACGGGTCATCGTCGTGCGTGAGCTCGTCGAGCAGCGGCAGCATCCGCTCCCTGACCTGCGCGAGCGCGACGCTACGGGCCCGCCCGCCGGTGGCCGAACCGGTGTGCACGACCACCCCGCGAGCCCCGATGGCACGGCCCCGGCGCAGCGAGTGCCGCAGCGACTCCACCGACTTGTCGACCGTCGCCGGGGTGTGCGAACCGAAGTTGATCAGATACGGCGCATGGACGTACGCGGGGATCGAACCGGCGGCGCAGCCGGCGCGGAACTCCTCGTCCTGCCGCGGGTTGCCGGGCGGAGTGGCCCAGCCGCGCGGATTGGCGACGAAGACCTGTACGGCCTCGGCAGCCAGCTCCCGGGCGTAGGAGAGCCCCACGGAGGCGAGGCCGCCGGCGACGGGGACATGGCCGCCGACGGGGTTGCGGGTGCGGATGACAGACGTGCTCACCCACCCAGGGTGCCAGCCGCCTTGCCGTGGCGGGGCGGGGGCCCGGGTGGCGTCGGCCACGCGGTTTCCCTGCGGGGGGCGTGCGGGGAGTTGCCGTGCCCGGCTGGCGGAACTCCGAGGCACCGGCCCGGTCACTGACGCATGCGTCCGGGTCGGAGCCCCGGCCCGCGGGCACGGGCCGGGGCCACCCGGCTACCGCACCCGCAGCGTGATCTTGCTGCCCTTGGGCGCCTCGTCGCCGCCGCTGACGGACTGGTCGAAGACCTTGTCGCCGAAGAAGAAGCGGGTCACGCCGACCTCGAAGCCGGCCTCTTCCAGCTTCTCCTTGGCGTCGTCCAGGCTGTCGCCCTCGACGTCGGGGACCTCGATCATCTCCTTGCCCTTGGAGAGGGTCAGGGTGATCGTGTCGCCCTCGGCCGCGCGCGCACCCTCCGGCGGGTTCTGCGCCGCGACGGTGTCCTCGTCCTCGTCCGAGTAGATCGGGTCGGGGGCGATCTTGACCTCGAAGCCGGCCTCGCGCAGCTCGTTCTCGGCGTCCTCCGTCGGGGTGCCGATGACGTCCGGCACGTCGATGGGCGCGCCCTTGCTCACGACGATCGCCACGGCCGTGTCGGGCCGGCGCTCGGTGCCCGGCCGCGGGTCCGTACTGAGCACGTCGCCCTGCTCGGTCTCGTCGCTGAACCGCTCGGTCACCTTGCCGACGCTCAGCCCCGCGTCCTCGATCTTCTTCTTGGCGTCCGCCAGCGACATCCCGGCCACCCCCGGCACCTCGGCGAGCTCCGTACCGCGCGAGACGGTGAGGGTGACCGTGCCGGTGCCCCGGATGCGGGCGTTGCGCTTCGGGTGGGTCGAGATGACCTGGCCCTTCTTCACCACGTCGCTGAAGTCGTGCTTGATCTTGACGTCGAGCCCCGCGTCCCGGACCTTCTTCTCGGCCTGCGCCTGCTCCATGCTGAGCACCGCGGGCACGTGCGTGAACTGGCCGGAATTGATGTACCAGATGCCGGCGCCGACGCCGAGGAGCAGCAGCAGCGCCGACACCGCCAGTAGGATCGGACGGCGCGGCATGCGCAGCCCACCGACGCGGCGGCGGGCCGGGGGCGGCGGTAGCTCGTCGTTGACGGGGCGCTCGGGCACCAGCCGGGGGCGCCGCAGCACGCGCGTCGCGTCGTCGGGCTCGGGGCTGGGCCGCGGCTGGCGGCGGGTGCCGGTGGCCGACGCCGGCGCGGCGGTGACCCGGGGGAGCACGCTCGTACGGTTCTCGGCGCCGGCGCCCGGCACCGGCGCGCCCAGCGTGCCTTCCTTGGCCCGCGGCGGCGCGACGTCGAGCTGTGCGTCGGTCAGGCCCGCGCGCACCGTCTGCACCAGACCCCGGAACTCGGCCGCGCCGGCCGGCCGCTGCTCCAGGTCGCGCGCGGTCGCGCGGGCCACCAGGTCGTCCAGCTCCGGGGCGAGCCCGGGCACGCTGGCCGACGGCGGCGGGACGTCCTTGTGCAACTGCTGGTAGAGCACCTGCGCCGGGGTGCTGCCCGCGTGCGGCTTGCCGCCGGTCAACATCTCGTACAGCACCACGCCACAGGCGTAGACATCGGCGCGGGTGTCGGCCGTGCCGTGCTCGATCTGCTCGGGCGCCAGGTAGGACACGGTGCCGAGGACGGCGTCCGTGGAGCTGTTGGTGGCCGTGTCGACGGCGCGGACCAGGCCGAAGTCGGCGACCTTGACCCGGCCGTCGTCGCCGATCAGCACGTTCTCCGGCTTCACGTCGCGGTGCACCAGGCCGGCCAGGTGGGCCGCGCCGAGTGCGGCGAGCATCGGTTCCACGACGTCCAGCGCGATCCGCGGCTGGAGCGCACCGCGCTCGCGCAGCACGTCCCGCAGCGTGCAGCCCGCCACGTACTCCATCGCGAGGTAGACGTACGTGCCGTCGGTTCCCTGGTCGAACACGCCCACCACATTGGGGTGGTCGAGCCGGGCCACCGACTTGGCCTCGCGGATGAACCGGTCGACGAACGCGGCGTCCGTCGCCAGCGCCGGGTGCATCACCTTGACGGCGAGCACCCGGTCGAGTCGGGTGTGGACGGCCCGGTAGACCGTCGCCATCCCACCGACGGCGATCCGCGCCTCGATCCGGTAGCGGCCGTCGAGTACCTGTCCGACGAGCGGGTCCTGAAGGGTCGTATCCACGAGAAAGAAGTCTACGAGCCGCCTCCGACACGCGGACTCACCAGCATCGGCGCCAGCCGTGACTGAAGCCGAACGGTGACCGGAGGGTGGCACTCCCGTGCGGTGGGGGCGCTGCGCGGGGGTGGTGCGTGGGGTCGGTGCCGGGGCCGGGCCACGGGTGGTGTCGTACGGGGTCGGCATCGGCACGGTTGCCGTTCCGTCCCTACGTGCGCGTGTGCGCGAAGCGGCTCCTACCCCTTCCCGTGTGCGTGCGGGCGAAGGGGCCCACGGCTCCGGTCTCGGCTCCCGCGCCCCTCGCGCGCGCGTGCGCGCAACGGCCCCCGGCCCCGGCGTCATCTTTCCGCGGGGCGGGCCCCCGGCGGGCCGCCCCCCCCCCCCCCCCCCCCGCGGGGGGGGGGGGGGTTATAAAAAAAAGCGCCCCCCCCCCCCCCGCGCGGGGGGCTCTGGCGGCGCCGCCCGCCCGGCGGGCGGCCCGCCCGGGGCGCCGGCCCGCGGCGCTGTACGGGCCGGCCCACCGGTTTCTCGGGTGCGTCCGGGGCCCGCCGGGCTCAGCCGAACGCCGGCCGCTCCGGGTCGAGTTCCGCCCGGCCCGCCTCGGGGGACGACGCGCGGGCGAAGTGGCGGCGGGGGATGCGGCCGGCGCGGCTGGCCAGCCGGCCCGCCGAGACCGCGTACCGCATCGCCTCGGCCATCAGCTCCGGCTCCTGCGCCCGGGTGACGGCGGACGCCAGCATGACGGCCGCGCAGCCCAGTTCCATGGCGAGCGCCACGTCGGAGGCGGTGCCGGCGCCGGCGTCCAGGACGACCGGAACCCGGGCCTGTTCCACGATGAGCTCGAAGTTGTGCGGGTTGCGGATGCCGAGCCCGGAGCCGATGGGCGAGCCGAGCGGCATGATCGCCGCGCAGCCGACGTCCTCCAGCTTGCGCGCGAGCACCGGGTCGTCATTGGTGTACGGCAGCACCGTGAAGCCGTCGTCCACCAGCGTCTCGGCCGCGTCGAGCAGTTCGATGGGGTCCGGCAGCAGGGTCCGCTCGTCGGCCACCACCTCCAGCTTCACCCAGTCCGTGCCCAGCGCCTCGCGGGCCAGCCGGGCGGTGAGCACGGCCTCGCCCGCGGTGAAGCAGCCGGCGGTGTTGGGCAGCACCTGGATGCCGAGCCGGCCCAGCACGGACAGGACGGAGCCCTGCACGGTGGGGTTGAGGCGCCGCATGGCGACGGTGGTCAGCTCCGTCCCCGAGGCGATCAGCGCACGCTCCAGGACCTCCAGGCTGGGCGCCCCGCCGGTGCCCATGATCAACCGGGAGGCGAACTGCCGGTCGCCGATGGCCAGCGGGTCGGCGCAGGGCAGGAACCCGGCGGCTGCCGCACCGGCACCGGCTGCCGCACCGGCACCGGCCGCCGGGCCGGGAGGGGCGGTGGAAGCGCTGGGCGCGGCGCCGGGTGCGGGCTGGTGGGGCTGGTGGTGGTGCTGATCTTGGTACTGGTACTGGTCGAGTGTGGGGTGGGACATGGGGGACGGATCAGCCTCCCTGGACGGCGGTCAGGACCTCGACGCGGTCCCGGGCGGACAGCGCGGTGGTGGGCCACTGCCCGCGGGGCACGACGGTCTCGTTGACCGCGGCGGCGACCCCGCTGGAGGCGCCGGTCAGCGTGGCGACGAGCTGGTCGAGCGTGATGCCGTCGGGCACCTGGCGCGGCTCGCCGTTGACGGAGACGGTGAGGGGTACGGAGACGCTCATGCTTGCTGCTCCTGGGGTGCGTCGGCCGGCCGGGGCGACCCGGCGGCTGGGTGGACCGGGGAGGGGAGGGCCGGGGTGGCGGGTGTCGCGGCGGTGTGCACGGGGTACGCGCGCGGGGGGCGCGCGGGGGCGGGCACGGGCGCGGGCGCCGGGGGCGGGGGGGTTTTAACCACTGCGCGGCCCCCCCGCCGCCGGCGAGGGGGG
>NZ_JBEHZD010000432.1:0-7042 GCF_040240285.1 Streptomyces sp. HSW2009
GGGCGACCAGGACGTGCGGGAGGCACGGGAGGCGCAGGACGCGCGCCAGGCGTACGCGGAGCGCAGCCGCCGCGCGGCACCCGGCGCGAACGCCGCCCGAGTGGCGTCGGACGCGCGTGCCGCAGCCCGCGCCGCGGCAGCCGGACACGCCGCCGACCGGCCAGGTGGGGACGGGTACGACGACCGCCGAGCCAACCCCCGCGACGACCGCGACGACCGCCGTACCCACCACCGCGCCGACGGGCGCGCTGACCACCGGGGCGACCACCACGCGGACCACCGCTCCGACGGGCGCGACAACCGCCGCACCGACGACCGCGCCGAACGCCGGGCCGGCCGGCACGAAGACGACGGCCAGCGCGGCCAGCGCGGCGACCGCAAGCGGACCGCGCCGGCCACCGCCGGACCCGCGGGCACCCCCCGCACCGCCCGCGGGCGCACCGGTCGGCCGCGGCCCCCCAAGCCGCGCAACGGCTCGGGCGGACCGCCGCGCCGCCGCAACCCGCGCCCCCGGCTGCGCCTGGTGAGCCTGGCGCTCACGCTGGTGATGCTGGTGTTCGTGGTGCGGCTGCTCCAGGTGCAGGCCGTGGACGCCAACGCCTATACGGCCAAGGCCAACGTCAACCGGTACATCCCGGTCACCCTCGCCGCCGAACGCGGGTCGATCACCGACCGCAGCGGCGTGGACCTGGCCACCACCGTGGACGCGTACGACATCACCGCCGCGCCCGACCTGCTCACCGTCGCGCACGCCAAGATCCCCGACGCGCCGCGGCAGGCCGCAGCCCTGCTCTCGCCGATCCTCGGGGTGCCCGAGGGCGACCTGGTCGCCAAGCTCACCGCCAACCCCAAGTCCAAGTACGCGGTACTCGCCCGGCAGCAGACGCCGCAGGTCTGGAAGCAGATCAAGGACCTCAAGAGCGCCCTGTCCGACAAGCAGGCCAAGGGCCTGGGCAGCAACGTGCTGGCCGGGATCAACCGGGAGCGGCACAGCAAGCGCGTCTATCCCAACGGGGAGCTCGCCGCCGGTGTGCTCGGCTTCGTCAACGCCCAGGGCAAGGGCGGCGCCGGGATAGAGCAACTGCTCAACACCGAACTGGCGGGCAAGGACGGCAAGCGGGTCTACGCCCAGTCCGGCGGGCGTCAGGTGCCCACCGGCGACGTCAAGGAACAGCCCGCCGTGCCCGGCTCGGACGTCGAGCTGACCATCGACCGCGACATCCAGTGGGCGGCCCAGCGCGCCATCAGCGACCAGGTGCGCGCGTCCAAGGCCGACCGCGGCTACGTCGTCGTCCAGGACACCAGGACCGGCGAGATCCTGGCACTGGCCAACGCGCCCGGCTTCGACCCGGCCAACATCGCCGAGGCCGACCCGGCCACGCTCGGCAACGCCGCCCTGACCGACGCGTACGAGCCGGGCAGCACCAGCAAGCTGATGTCGCTGGCCGCCGTGCTCGAAGAGGGCGCCGCCACGCCGGCCACCCGGGTCGAGGTGCCCAACCGGCTGCCGCGCGCCGACCGGGCCTTCGCCGACGACATCAACCACCCCACCTGGCACCTGACGCTCAACGGCGTACTCGCCAAGTCCAGCAACATCGGCACCATCTTGGCCACCGAACAACTGGGCAAGACCCAGCCCGAGGCCAACGAGGTCCTCTACTCCTACCTACGCGCCTTCGGCCTCGGCAAGCCGACCGGCCTCGGCTTCCCCGGCGAGACCGCGGGCATCCTCGCCAAACCGGCGGACTGGAGCGCGTCGCAGCAGTACACGATCCCGTTCGGACAGGGCCTGTCCCTCAACGCCGTCCAGGCAGCGTCGGTCTACACCACCATCGCCGGCGGCGGCGAACGCGTCGTACCCACGCTGGTGCGCGGCACCCGCGGGGCCGACGGGCACTTCAGCCCGGCGCCCCAGCCGCAGCGCACCCGCGTGGTGAGCGAGAAGACCGCCAAGGAACTCGCCCAGATGCTGGAATCGGTGGTCGACGACCAGGAGGGCACCGGGGCCAAGGCCAAGATCCCCGGCTACCGCGTCGCCGGCAAGACCGGTACGTCCAACCGGGTCGACCCCAAGACCGGCCGCTACCACGGCTACACCGCGTCCTTCGCCGGGTTCGCCCCCGCCGACAAGCCACGGGTGACGGTCTACTGCGCCGTACAGAACCCCACCAAGGGCTCCTACTTCGGCGGCCAGGTCTGCGGCCCGGTCTACAAGCAGGTGATGGAGTTCGCCCTGAAGACCATGCGGGTGGCGCCCACCGGCAAGGCGCCGGCCCGGCTGCCCGTGAACTACCGGCCCGCCTCGTGAGCCCGGTCCACCCGTGAGTACGATCACCCCGGATTCGGGGAACCACGACCCGCGACCCGCCCGGCGGCCCGCCCGACAGGCAGCGGCCGAGCCGCCCCCGGGACCCGCCGAAGGCGCCGACCCGACGCCGTTCCCCGCGGGTCACAGCGGCGTGTCGCAGCACCGGACGCCCGCCGCGGCACCGGGCCAGGCCGCCGCACGCAGGGCCCCGGCCGACGCTCCGCACCGGTCACCCTCATTTAGCGGCGGACCCCATGCGCCCGGTACGCTCACCGCCGTGCCACATGCTGATCAGTCCCAAACCACCCATCAGGACGCCGCCCCGGAATACCCCGGACCGCCCCGTCCCACGCGGGTCCGCCCCACCCCCCTCACGGAGCTGACCGGTCAGCTCGGCATCGAGGTCCCAGCGGCAGCCGAGGAGGGCGCCGCGGCCACCGGCATCACGCACGACTCCCGGGCGGTGCGCCCCGGCGACATCTACGCGGCGCTCCCCGGCGCCCGGCTGCACGGGGCCGACTTCGCCGCCCAGGCCGCCGACCTCGGCGCCATCGCCGCGCTGACCGACCCGGCCGGCGCCGAGCGGGTCGCAGCCGCCGGCCTGCCGGCCCTGGTCGTCGCCGACCCGCGGGCCAAGATGGGCGCCCTGGCCGCCACCATCTACGGCGAGCCCGGCGAGGACCTGCTCCAGATCGGCATCACCGGTACCTCGGGCAAGACCACCACCGCGTACCTGGTCGAAGGCGGTCTGCGGGCCGCGCTCGCCGCCGACCGGCAGGCGTCCCAGACCGCGGGCACCCCCGGCGGCGGCCTCACCGGCCTGGTCGGCACCGTGGAGACGCGCATCGGCGACGACCGCATCAAGTCCGAGCGCACCACGCCCGAGGCCACCGACCTCCAGGCGCTGTTCGCGGTGATGCGCGAGCGCGGCGTGCGCTCGGTGGCCATGGAGGTTTCCAGCCACGCGCTGGTGCTCGGCCGCGTCGACGGCTGCGTCTTCGACATCGCCGTCTTCAACAACCTCAGCCCCGAGCACCTCGACTTCCACCCGGACATGGAGGACTACTTCCAGGCGAAGGCGCAGCTCTTCACCAAGGCCCGCAGCCGGGCCGCGGTCATCAACTACGACGACGAGTACGGGCAGCGGCTCGCCCGCGAGTCCCACATCCCCGTCGTCACCTTCTCCGCCGAGGGCCACCCGGACGCCGACTGGCGCGCCGACGGCGTCGAGCTCGGCCCGCTCGGCTCCACCTTCACCGCGCTCGGCCCCGAGGGCCAGTCGGTGCGCGCCGCGGCCCCGCTGCCCGGCCCGTTCAACGTCGCCAACGCGCTCGCCGCCATCACCGCCCTGGTGGTCGCCGGGATCGACCCGCAGCTCGCCGCCGACGGCGTGGCCGCGGTGCCCGGCGTGCCGGGCCGCCTGGAGCGGGTGGACGCCGGCCAGCCGTACCTGGCGGTCGTGGACTACGCGCACAAGCCGGACGCCGTCGAATCCATGCTCCGCGCGCTGCGCAAGGTCACCGACGGCAAGCTGCACGCCGTCCTCGGCTGCGGCGGCGACCGCGACCCGCACAAGCGCCAGGCCATGGGCGCCGCCCTGGCCAGGCTCTCCGACACCGCCGTCCTCACCTCGGACAACCCGCGCTCCGAAGACCCGCTGGCGATCCTGGCGGCGATGCTGTCGGGCGCCGCCGAGGTGCCGAGCCACGAGCGCGGCACGGTTCTGGTGGAGGAGGAGCGCGCCGTCGCCATCGCCGCGGCCGTCGCCCGCGCCGAGCCCGGCGACACCGTGGTGGTGGCCGGAAAGGGCCACGAGCTGGGCCAGGACATCGCCGGTGTGGTGCGCGCCTTCGACGACCGCCAGGTGCTGCGCGAGGCCATCGAGGCCGCCCGGCAGATCCCAGCGACCCCTTACTACGCATCCGCAGCGCCCAGCGCTTCTCGTACGCAGCACCACGACGACCAGGGATGACCCACCGCCATGCGCGCATCACCCTCTTCCAGGCAGCTCACGGGTACCGCCGGAGGTGACCTGTGATCTCGCTGTCCCTCGCTGAGGTCACCGCCATCGTCGGCGGGCAACCGCACGACATACCGGACCCCACGCAGCGGGTCACCGGACCCGTCGTGATCGACTCCCGCGAGGTGGGCCCCGGTGGCCTGTTCGCCGCCATCGCGGGCGAGCGGGTCGACGGGCACGACTACGCCGCGGGCGCGGTCGCCGACGGGGCGGTGGCGGTCCTCGCGAACCGCCCGCTCGGCGTGCCCGCCATCGTCGTGGACGACGTGGTGGGCGCGCTCGGCGCGCTGGCCCGCGCCGTCGTCGAGCGGCTCGGCGCCCGCGTCGTGGGCCTGACCGGCTCCGCGGGCAAGACCAGCACCAAGGACCTGATCGCCCAACTCCTGGAGCGACTCGGCCCGACGGTGTGGACGCCGGGCTCGTTCAACAACGAGATCGGCATGCCGCTGACCGCGCTGCGCGCCGAGGACACCACGCGCCACCTGGTCCTCGAAATGGGTGCCCGCGGCATCGGCCACATCCGCTACCTGGCCGAATTGACCCCCCCGCACATCGGTCTCGTACTCAACGTCGGCACTGCCCACATCGGTGAGTTCGGCGGTCGGGAGCAGATCGCACAGGCCAAGGGCGAGCTCGTGGAGGGGCTGCCGTCGGCCGCCGACGGCGGCGTCGCGGTGCTCAACGCGGACGACCCGCTGGTACGTGCCATGTCCGCGCGGACCACGGCCGATGTGCTGCTCTTCGGCGAGGCCCCGGACGCGCACGTACGCGCCGAGAATGTCCGGCTTACCGACCTCGGACAACCCAGCTTCACGCTTCACACACCCACCGGGTGCGGTGACGTGACCATGCGCCTGTACGGTGAGCACCACGTGTCGAACGCGCTCGCCGCTGCCGCCGTCGCCCATGCGTTGGGCATGCCCGCCCCTGAGATCGCCCGTGCGCTCTCCGAGGCCGGGCAGCTCTCCCGCTGGCGGATGGAGGTCACCGAGCGCGCGGACGGCGTGACGATCGTCAACGACGCCTATAACGCGAACCCCGAGTCCACGCGAGCCGCGCTGCGCGCGCTGGTGGCCATGGGCTCGGCTCACAGGGCACAAGGGGGACGCACATGGGCGGTGCTCGGTCAGATGGCCGAACTCGGTGAGGAGTCACTCGCCGAGCACGACGCGGTCGGGCGGTTGGTCGTCCGACTCAACGTCAGCAAGCTCGTGGCGGTCGGTGGCCGGGAGGCCGCCTGGATCGACATGGGCGCCAAGAACGAGGGTTCGTGGGGTGAGGAGTCGGTGCACGTGTCCGACGCGCAAGCGGCGGTCGAACTGTTGCGCAGAGAGTTGCGCCCGGGAGACATCGCACTGGTGAAGGCGTCCAGGTCGGTCGGTCTGGAGCGGGTCGCCATGGAGCTGCTGAGGGAACCGGGCGCTGCCGAGGGCGAGGGTGCCGGGCGATGAAGCAGATCCTCTTCTCCGGAGTGATCGGACTCTTCCTGACCTTGGTCGGCACCCCGCTGCTGATCAAGCTCCTCGCCCGCAAGGGGTACGGGCAGTACATCCGTGACGACGGCCCCCGCGGCCACCACGGCAAGCGCGGCACCCCGACCATGGGTGGCATCGCCTTCATCCTGGCCACGCTCATCGCGTACGGCCTGACGAAGGTGATCACGTCGAGCGAACCGACCTTCTCCGGCGTGCTGGTGCTCTTCCTCTTCGCCGGCATGGGCCTGGTCGGCTTCCTCGACGACTACATCAAGATCGTCAAGCAGCGGAGCCTGGGCCTCCGGGCCAAGGCGAAGATGGCCGGCCAGCTCATCGTCGGCATCGCCTTCGCGATCCTCTCGCTGAACTTCGCGGACGCCCGCGGCCAGACGCCGGCCTCGGACAAGCTCTCCTTCACACAGGACTTCGGCTGGCAGATCGGCCCGGTCATCTTCGTGATCTGGGCGCTGTTCATGATCCTGGCGATGTCCAACGGCGTGAACCTCACCGACGGCCTCGACGGCCTGGCCACCGGCGCATCGGTGATGGTCTTCGGCGCCTACACCTTCATCGGCGTCTGGCAGTACCAGGAGTCCTGCGCCAACACGCCGACCGCGGGCCCCGCCTGTTACGAGGTCCGTGACCCGCTTGACCTGGCCATCGTCGCCTCCGCGCTGATGGGTGCCTGCTTCGGCTTCCTGTGGTGGAACACCTCGCCCGCCAAGATCTTCATGGGCGACACCGGTTCGCTGGCCCTCGGCGGCGCCCTCGCCGGCCTCGCCATCTGCTCGCGCACCGAACTGCTCATCGCCCTGCTCGGCGGCCTGTTCGTGCTCATCACGATGTCCGTCGTCATCCAGGTCGGCTCGTTCAAGATGACCGGCAAGCGCGTCTTCCGCATGGCACCACTCCAACACCACTTCGAACTCAAGGGGTGGTCAGAAGTCCTTGTGGTGGTCAGATTCTGGATCATCCAGGGCATGTGCGTGATCGTCGGCCTCGGCATCTTCTACGCCGGCTGGGCGGCGGCCAAGTGACCAGCGAGTACGCCGGCCGTCGCATCACCGTCGCCGGTCTCGGCGTCTCCGGGGTCCCCCCCCCCCCCCCGCCGCGGGGGCGGGGGGCCCCCCCCCCCGGCCCCGGGCCACCATGGCGCACCTGAGCCGGGCCCCCCCGCCGGCGCCGCCCGCCGGGCCCGCCCGGGTCCCGGCGCCGGCCGCCACGGCCGGCGGGTGGTGC
>NZ_JBEHZD010000433.1:0-7008 GCF_040240285.1 Streptomyces sp. HSW2009
CCCCGGCCAGGTCGGCAGCGGAGAGCGCCAGCCGCCCGCACACGGCCACCACCGGCACGCCGTGCGCCCGGGCTGCCGCCGCCACCCCGGCCGGCGCCTTGCCGTGCAGGGTCTGCGCGTCGAGCGACCCCTCGCCGGTGATCACGAGATCGGCCCGGTCCAGCGCCGAGGCGAAGCCCAGCACGTCGAGCAGTACCGCGATGCCGGGCCGGAACCTGGCGCCGAGCCCGACCAGCGCCCCGTATCCGACGCCGCCCGCGGCCCCCGCCCCCGGCGCCCGGGCGTACGCACCGGCGCTCGGGCCGGCCGCGGGCTCCCATACCTGTGCGTAGTGGCACAGCGCCGCGTCCAGGATCGCCCCCTCGGCCGGTCCCGCGCCCTTCTGCGGGCCGTAGACGGCGGCGGCGCCCTGCGGGCCGGTGAGCGGGTTGTCCACATCGCTGGCGAGGGTGACGGCCGTGGTCGCCAGCCGGGCGTCGAGCCCGGTGAGGTCGATGGTGGCGAGGTCGCGCAGGCCGCCACCGCCGGGGCCGACGGGGCGGCCCGTCGCGTCCAGGAAGCGGGCCCCGAGCGCGCTGAGCATGCCGGCGCCGCCGTCGGTGCTGGCGCTGCCGCCGACGCCGAGGACGATGCTGGTGGCGCCGGCGTCCAGCGCGGCGCGCAGCAGTTGCCCGGTGCCGTGGCTGGTCGCGGTGAGCGGCGCCCGCTGCGAGGCGGGCAGCAGGCCGAGCCCGGAGGCGGCGGCCATCTCCACCACGGCCTCGCTCCCCCGCAGGGCGTACGCGGCGTCCACGGGCGCGCCGAGCGGCCCGGTCACGCGGTGGTCCCGGCGCTCGAACCCGGCGGCGAGTGCGGCGTCCACCGTGCCCTCGCCGCCGTCGGCGACCGGCAGCGCGGCCACCCGTACCCCCGGCACCGCCGCACGCAGCCCAGTCGTCAGGTGCGCGGCGACCTGCACGGCCGTCAGCGAGCCCTTGAACTTGTCCGCGGCGATCAGCACGCGGGGGGAGCGGCCGGGGGTGCCGGGCGGGGCGGTGGAGGGGGTGGCTGAGCCTTCGGCGGGGCCGCGCGTGGGGCCGTCCGCCGGTCCGCGCGTGGGACCGTCCGCGGGTCCGTCCGCGGAGGAGGCGATGGGGGCCGCTGCGGGACCGCTGTCGGTCGGGGCGGCCGTCAGTCCGGCGGCCGGAGCGGCAGCCGGAGCGGCAGCCGGAGCGGCAGCCGGAGCGGCGGCCGGAGCGGCAGCCGACACCAAAGGCAACTTATCGATATTGCTGACCCTCGGGTGCGGCTCGCGCGCGCCCTCCCTCATCGTGGGTCCCCTCTCCGCCGCGGCCGACTTCCGCGCCCCGCGGGCGCGCCGCCGTGACCCTATCCGCAGCGGGTGCGCGCCTATCCGCCATGGGCCGCGCCGCCGACGGGCGGAGTAGCCGGACAACGGCGCGCCACGGGGCATCTCGCCCTTTGTCGCACCATAGTGGGGCGCCATGAGTACCCCGCCGACGCAGTCGACCGAACTGCCACCCGATCCGGACGAGGGCCAGGGCGCCCACCACGACCCGCCTCCCGACCTCATCGTGGTCGGGATCGGGGTGGTGGCGGTGTTGGCCGCCGTCGCGTGGGCCGCGTTCGCCAAGGACAACTTCGCGGACACCTCGGACACCGCCCTGAACTGGGTGCTCACCAACTTCGGCTGGCTGTTCGTGGTCGCAGCCGACGTGTTCCTGGCGCTGTGCCTGTTCATCGCCCTGAGCCGGTTCGGCCGGATCAGGCTGGGCCGTGACGAGGACGAGCCGGAGTTCGGGAACCTGGCCTGGATCGCCATGATGTTCAGCGCCGGCATGGGCATCGGCCTCATGTTCTACGGCGTCGGCGAACCGTTGCTGCACTACACGGACCCGCCACCGGCCAGCGGTGAGCGGCCGGGCACGGGCGCCGCGGCGCGGACGGCGATGGAGTACTCGTTCTTCCACTGGACGTTCACGCCGTGGGCGATCTACGGCATGGCCGGGCTCGCGCTGGCGTACGCGGTGTTCCGCAAGGGCCGCGGCAACCGGCTGAGCTCCGCGTTCGTACCGCTCCTCGGTGAGCGGCGGGCCGACGGGTGGCAGGGCAAGGCGATCGACCTGCTGGCCGTCTTCGCGACCGTCTTCGGCACCGCGACCAGCCTCGGCCTCGGCGCGCTCCAGGTGGCCGAGGGGCTCAACCTCACCACTGGGCTCGACAACACCAAGACGGTGCAGTTGGTGATCATCGGCTCGCTCTCGGCGGCGTTCGTGGGCTCGGCGTTCTCCGGGCTGCACAAGGGCGTCAAGTGGCTGAGCACGCTCAACATCGTGCTGGCGGCGCTGATGATGCTGTTCGTCTTCGTGGTCGGGCCCACGGTGTACGTGCTGGACAGCATTCCGGCGAGCGTCGGCGGCTACCTCAACGACCTGCTGCCGATGGCCTCGCGGACGGGGGCCTTCACCGACCGGAGCTGGCTCGGTGCCTGGACCATCTTCTACTGGGCGTGGTGGCTGTCGTGGGCGCCGTTCGTCGGAACCTTCATCGCCCGCATCTCGCGCGGGCGCAGCATCCGCGAGTTCCTGATCGGGGTGCTCCTGGTGCCCAGCGGCGCGACGATGATCTGGTTCTGCGTGATGGGCGGCAGCGCCATCCGGCTGGACACCAGCGGCACGGCCGATCTGACGAAGGCGGTCAAGAACGGTGCGGAGGCGTCGCTGTTCGAGATGCTGGACGCGCTGCCGCTGGGCACGGCGACCGCCTGGCTGGCGATGGCGCTGATCATGACGTACTTCGTCACCAGCGCCGACTCGGCGTCACTGGTGATGGGCTCGCTGACCAGCCGGGGGTCACTGCACCCACGTACCTGGCTAGTCGTCGCCTGGGGCATCTTGATGGCCGCGGTGGCCGCCGTACTGTTGGTCGCCGGTGGCCTGGAGGCGCTGAAGACCGCGACGATCCTGGTCGCGCTGCCCTTCGTACTGGTGATGCTGGCGCTGTGCTGGGCGCTGCTGCGGGAGTTGCGCAGCGACCCGGGCGCCGGTCCGCCGCGCCACCACGCGCTGCACGGACTGCGGGACGCGGTGCGGGCCATGGTCGGCGACGCGCTGACCGAGCAGACCCCGACCCGCCACCCCCGACTGCGCCGCGCGGCCTCACGGGTCGCCGACCGCGAGGAACAGGGTCCCGACGGCCCCGGCGGCTCCGGCGGCGGCGCCAGCAACTCCGGCTGAACGGGGCGGCGCGCGTACCGATCAGTCCGTACGGGGCAGCCCGTACGAACCCGACGCGTACGGCCCGGCACATACGGCCCGTGTGCGCGGACCCGCCGCGTACGGATCGACGCGTACGGATCAACGCGTACGGATCAACGCGTACAGCCTCATGCGTACGGACCCGGCGCGGGCCCGCCCCGGGCTGGGGCTCGGGAGGGGGTGCGCGCCGGGTCGGTGTCAGGGACGGTGTCGTGTCAGGGGCGATGTCGTGTCAGGGGCAGGGTCAGAGCAGTGCCCGCGGGGCGTCGGGAGCGGGGTCGGATGCGGGGTTCTCGGGGCCGCCGGGCTCGGGGCCGCCACGGCCGGGACCACCGTGGTCGGGGCCGCCCTGCCCGGGGTCGTCGCGGCCGGGGTCGTCGCTGCCGGGGGCCGGTGCCTGGCCCGCGGCCCTGACTGCCGCACGGCGCTCGTCCATCGCGCGCCACTCGGGGCGGAGCGCCGGCAGGCTGGTGGTGAGGAAGTACGCGATGCCGGCGGTCAACAGGGCGGGCAGCAGGCCGACCGAGGCCACCGCCGCGCCCGCGGCCAGCCCGCCGAGGGGGATGCCGGCCCAGGCCAGCGAGGTGGACAGGGCACGGACCCGGCCGAGCATCGTGCGCGGCACGCGTTCGTAGAAGACCGCCCCCAGCACCGGGTTGAGGAAGCCCGCGCCGAAGCCGGCGAGTGCGAAGACGGGCAGGACGAACAGGAGTGGCCCGTCGGACGCCAGGGCGAAGAACCGGGGCGCCCCGCCGAGCAGGAAGCCGACGAAGAAGACGACCCGGCGGCTGAGCCGGCTCGCGGCCAGCGCGGCGAGCAGACTGCCCAGCACCGCCATCACCCCCTGCACGCTGCCCACCAGGCCGATCACCGAGGGCCCGTGGCCGGACTCCTTGGCCCAGACGGGCAGCAGGACCATGCTGAACGCCGCGTCGAGGAAGTTGGTGATGCCGACCATGACGCAGATGGTGAGCAGCAGCGGGTCGCCCTTGAGGAAGGTGAAGCCGGCGCCGAAGCGGCGCCAGTAGCCGGGCTCCGCCTCGCCGGCCTCCCCGTCGGCGTCGGCCGTGGCCGGCTCGGGGGCCCGGCCCATGCCGCGCGGCAGCAGCAGGGCGATGATCAGCGAGCCCATCGCGAAGCAGCCGGCGTTGACGGCGAGCGCGGGGAGCGGGCCGATCAGCGCGACCAGGCCGCCGCCGACGGCCGGGCCGACGGTGGAGGCGAGCCGCTCCGTCACGCCGGCGAACCCGGTGGCCCGCTCCATCGGCACCGCGGCGCGCTCGGCCGCCTCCGGGACCATCACTTCCTTGGCCAGGTCGCCGGGGCCGCGCGCGGCGCCGATCAGGGCGACCAGGACGAGCAGCAGCGGAAGCGACAGCACGTCGAAGACGTGGCACAGCGGGACGGCGGCAGCCGCACTGGCGCTGACCAGGTCGGTGGTCCAGGACACGGCGCGCGGGCCTATTCGATCGACCAGCGGCCCGGCGAACGCCTTGACCAGGACATACGGCGTCATCTCGCAGAAGGCGACCAGGCCGGTCTGGGTGGCGCTGCCCGTGGTGACGAGGACGAACCAGGGGCGCGCGACGACCGAGACCCGGGTACCGGTCAGCGACACGGCGATGGCCGCGAGCACGCCGATCAGCGGACGCATGGAACGGTGACCGGGCAGGTCGGCCGCTGGCAGGGCGGTGCTCATGACGGTGTTGACCCCTTCGTTCCTGGCTGCTGGGTGGGCTCTTTGGCGGCGGGTTGGGCTGCGTCTTGGTTCGCGGGATCGTTTGCAGGATCGGTGGTGGGTTCGTTGGCGGGCTCGGCGGCGGGCCGCGCGGGCTCCGGCCGTACGGGCTCTGCGCGTACGGGCTCTGCGCGTACGGCCTCCGGCGGTGTGGGGGGCGCGGCTGCGGGGGCGGCGAGTTCGGGCAGCACCTGGGTGATCAGGCTGACCCGCTCGGCGTCTGCGGGGGCGTCGGCCGCCGCTTCCGGGGTGTCCTGCCGGTACCTGGCGACCACCTCGGCCAACTCCTGGCGCAGGGCCACCGCCTCGGCCGGCGTCAGCCGCAGGTCCCAGTCGCTCATGTCGAAGGTGCCCCGCCACGCCTCGGGCAGGGCCGGCAACTCGTTCAGCGCCTGCTGCGTACGGAGGGTGTAGGCGGCGCCGACGGACTGGAGGTAGCCGAGCGTGGCCTCGGGCTCGCTGCGGGTCAGGGCGGGGTCGCTGAGCTGGGTCGTCCGGTGCACCGAGCGCCACCAGCGTTCGCGCGCGTTGCCGAGCTCGGCGTCCTCCTCGACGAACCCGGCTGCGCCGAGTTGGCGCAGGTGGTAGCTGGCCGTCCCGGAGTTGACGCCAAGCCGCTCCGCGAGCCGGGTCGCCGTGGACGGGCCGCACTTCCGCAGCAACCCGACCAACTGCACCCGCACCGGATGTGCCAGGGCGCGCAGCCCCTTGGCGTCCAGGACCGCCACTTCCTCGTCATGGCGGGGGCCATCGGGCCGCCGCTCCGCTTCGCTCATGCCGTCACCGTAGACCGCAAAGGGTTCTTCGCAAAGTCATTTTTGCGAAGAACCCTTTGCGAAGGCTTCTCCGGAATTGCCATGGCTCATGGGGGTCCGTCCCCGCGGAACGCCCCGCCGCGCACCCCGGCGTCCCTTGCGTCGCGACCGGCCGCCGCCCACCTCGCCACCGGCGGGATTGACCTCAAGTGGCCTTGAAGTTGCACCGTTTACGGCATGACGCATGCACTCCCCCGGCTGGCGATCGGCGCGGTGCTGCCGTCGCGCTCCGTCCAGCACGCGCAGCGGCTCGACCTCGCCACTGCCGCCCGGCACGCCGAGAGCGTGGGGCTCGACCTCGTCGCGTACGGCGGCATCGGAAGCGGCCCGGCGCGGCCACCCGACCGGCGGCGCGCCCGGGCCGGCAGGGCGGGCACCCCGCCCCGTACGGTCGCGGCGGACCCGCCGGCCCTGGCACACGCCGCGCCGGGTGCTCCGGTAGGTGTGGCGGACGCGCTGGCCCCGGTGGTCGCGGCCACGGAGCGGCTGCGGATCTGCGCCGGGCTCGGCGCGAGCGCGCTCCGCTCGCTGGGCCGCACCGCCCGACACGTCGCCGACCTGCGCACCGCGGCGGGCGACCGCCTCGTACTCGGCGTCGGCGTCGGCACGGACAGCGCGGCTGCGGACGGCACGGTCATGGACGGCGCGGCTGCGGGCGGCACCGGTGCGGGTGACGGCGGTCCGGGTGCGGTGGCTGACGGCGGCGCGAGTGGCTGGGGTGCGGGTGGCTGCGGCGGCGGACCCGGCGGGGCGCGGCGGGCGGGCGATGAGCCGTGGGGCTTACGCGCGGACACCGCGCTGGCGCTGCTGCCGCGGCTGTTGGCCGGGGAGCGGGTGCCGTTGCCCGACGAGGTGGGCCCGCCGGAACCCGCGCCGCCCGCCGGGGTGCCGTGGCCCCAGGTCTGGGTGGGCGGCGGCTCGCCGGCGGCGCTGCGGCGCGTCATCCGGTACGCCGACGGCTGGTTCCCCGCCCACCTCACGCCGGACCAGGTGGCCGACGGCGTGGTGCGGCTCGCCGAGCGGGCGGTGTGGCGCGGCCGGCCCGCACCAACGGTCGCGGTGGCGCTGTACGGAGCGCTGGGCCGGACCGGCTCACCCGACCTGCGCACGGCCGCGGCCCCGGCCCCGGCGCGGGGCCGCCGCCGCCCCGCCGGGGGGGGGCCCCGGCGCCCCCCCCCCCCCCCCCGGCCGGGGGGGG
>NZ_JBEHZD010000434.1:0-6988 GCF_040240285.1 Streptomyces sp. HSW2009
CGCCACGACGTTCACACAGTCGGCAAACCAAGCTCCACGAAACGACGAACGAAGAAGTCAACGGACCCACGTCCGCGACGCATAGGTTAAAGATCAAGCTAGGGCTGTCCCGTAAATGACCTACGGTGTGCTGGTTGACCAGCCCGTCTCTCCATTACCCGGCCAGGGCGAGGTTGTGCAGGCGGGCGACGCCGAGCATGGCGTGGTGAACGCCGTCACTTTTCAGGCGGCAGTCGCGGAGGATCTTCCAGCACTTCATTCGGGCGAAGACGTGCTCCACGCGGGCGCGAACCGTGCGGTGGGAGGCGTTGTGTTCCTCTTTCCAGTCCGGGAGCTCGGCCTGGCCGCGCTCGCGGCGGTGCGGGATGACCAGGCCGGTGCCCCGGTAGCCGCCGTCCGCGATGACTGTGGTGCGACCGACGGCGTCCTTCACGCCGGCCAGCTCCCACGCCCTGCAGTCGTTGCGGTTGCCGGACAAGGGCCGGCCGACCGCGACCACGAGCCGGGTGTCGCATCGATGACGACCTGGTGGTTGGTCGAGTACCTGTAGTCCATCGAGGTGGGGGCCGAGGCCGAACGCTCCGCTCTCAGTCGGTCTTCCGAGTGGAATGAAGCACACCGCGTCCTCCCAGGAGTGCTGGGCTGCCGGGCGACGACCTCCGGTGCAAGCTCCTCGCAGGCCTGCTCGTCTGCCTCCGGGCAGCAACGTTGACTGCCGGTGGAGCTGCCCAGGGTCGCAGCATGAGCCGCCTGGGTGATGGGCGAGTTCCTGGACGAGGAGCTGTACGGGCTGCTGGTCGAGGACTGGAAACCGCACCGACGTGAGGAGTCAGTCTGTGCTGCGTCCCGCGACCGGCTGCTCATCGTCCTCCTGCGTCCCCATCTCCTGGTTCTCGGCCTCCTCGTCCTCGTCCTCGTCCGACTTGGCGTAGTCGATGTCGAAGCGCTTGCAGAGGAGTTCGGTGTGGCTGCCCAGCACCTTGTTCGGGTCCAAGGCAGCGACGTGGAAGTCGACCGTGCGGCTTCTGCCGTTCTTCGTCCAGGAGACCCGGTAGTTGATGCTTTTGCACACGTGGAAGCTGTCGGGAATCATCTGTGCGGTGGCTGTCAGTGAGACCCCTGAGACGGCCCGGTCCCGGACCATCATCTTGACGAAGGTCTCAAGCACCAGGTGGAAGCCGTTCGCGGCGTCCAGCCCGGCCACCAGATTGCCCTCCTCGTTCGGCTCGCTGTTGTCTCTGCCGCCCAGAGTGAAGGCGATCAGGTGCAGCCACTGCCACTTCTTGGTCGTGTCGTCGTAACCGCTGCTCATGGCGGCCTCGCGGGCCGAGACGTTGTACATAGCGGTCTTCTGGCTGGGCGTGTGGCCCTTGCGGATGCCCGACCACCTGTTCAGGCGCTGGCCGTCAAGGTTGACCGGACCGGCGGTCTTGGTCGTACCCGCGTGCTTCGTGAGACCGCTGCCAAGTTTCGCCGGCCGATTGGTCAGGGTGCTCTGGTCCACCACCGGCAACTCGGGCTGACGGGCTTCGGGGTCGGCCACAAACGTGTGCACCCGGTGGTCCTCGTCGCCCTCTTCATACGCGTACATGCCCACGGCGGACAGGGGCGTGCCGTTGGGTGTGGTGACCGTGTCCGGTGTCGTCGGTCGGCTGGGCACCTGGATCGGGCGGAAGTGGGGCTTGTCTGGGAGTGGCAGCGCGCTCGCGTTCCGCTGCCTCGGGGTGCCGGTGTAGGACGAGACGAACGCGGTCTGCTTCTTGGGGACCTTGCCCACCGTGCCGCTCTGGAACAGAGTCCCACCGGCAGCGGCCAGGTTGGCTTCGGCGATCTGGTCCAGCTTGTTGCCGATCGCCTGCACTCCGGCCTGGACCACGTCCTCGTCACCGGGGACGGCCTCGTAATCGGCGGTCGCCGGATCGTGGTGCATCGCGCGGATGGCTACGTCGGGGAGCCGGTCCAGCGTCGTCGCCCTCGTGCGCTTCTGTCCCCGCTTCCTGATGCCTCCGAGCACGTGCCCCTTCAGCACTGACCCGTCGAACTTGCGGGTGAGCTTCTTCATCTTCTCGGTGAGCTGCGACTTGTAGTCGGCGAACTTCTCTTTGCCCTTGCTGGCTGTCGTCGCGACCGGAGCGGCGGCCGTAGCCGGCGTGTCGACGTTCATGGCATCGGACGACTCGTCCTCGTCGAGGTCCATCGCCGCGAACTGCGTCGACGGCGGCGGCTGGTCCGCCGCGTCGTCCGCGCGCTGCACCGAGAGGGGAGCGCGTTGCACGGGGAGACCCGACCGGCGCACCATCCTGACCACGGCGGCGTTTCCAGCAGACGACTGGAGCGCCAGGGCCCAGGAGCCATGCGGGGCGGCCCCGGGCGCCGGGGAACGGCGGGCCGGGGACGGCGCGGTCCGGCGCTGTCGGGCGGCAGCCTCGGGAGCCTGGTCGTACGCGGGCATGCAACCGCCTCCCGTATCCGGTGACGTGTCCCTGGATACCGCCACCTGGATTCCCCGCGACAGGGCCGCGGGGACAGTCGTACGGGCAGACCGGGTTCCCCACACGGCAGTCCGACGCCAAGCTGTTTGGGGGCACCGCTCCACGCTGACGTCCGCGGCGCGAGAGGCGCCAGGCTCCCGCTCCACCGCTTCCGCGCTGCCCTGGGCCCGCCCCACCGCACCGCCACGTGCTACGGCTGCCAGCAATCAACCAGCCAGGACACCCCCTCCCACACCACCCGCCCAGCCACAGCCCCCGAACACGAACCATCGACGGCACCGGCCGCTCGGCCACGGCCACGGCAGGGACAGGAGTAGGAGGAGGAGAGGGGGAAGGCAGATCGGGGGCGCGATGCCCGTGCGCTCGGCAGATCCTCAAGGCCGACACCACCCGGGAAGTGCAACCCCCGATCGCCCCTCAAACCGCAGCCAACACACCCCGCGGCACACCGGCCGGCACCGGAGACCCGCAACATCACGAATCCTCGCCCCTGCCTCCGCCCCAGCCTTGACCGACACCAACCACAGCGGGCTCGCAACCACCCCGGCGCAACCGTAAGTAGCCGCCTGAGTACCTTTACTCAGGACAGGCCCGGACGGCTCCGAAAGGTTTGGATCATGACGACGCCGCCGCTCGCCGGCCCCCCATCGCATCAGCCCGAGGCCACCGGACACGGCAACACCCTTTCCCCAGGCCCGAGTTATGGGGCGCCTGCGAACGCCGCGGGGAACGGGTTTCCGTACCCTCCCGCCCCGAGCATGCCAGCCACGCCCCCTCCGCCGGCCGGACGGTCACGGAACCGCAGGATGATGGTCGCCGGTCTCCTCGCGCTGCTCCTCCTGCTTGCCGGCGGGGCCACCGCGTGGTGGGTGACGCGCGACGAGGACCGCTCCCCGCTGGCGGGGCAGCCGCGGATCACGGACGAGAAAGCCGGCATCTCCTATCCGATACCCGAGGGCTGGAAGCCCAACAAGAACGACCTGATCGACGCCTTCACCTCGGCGGCCGGCATGAAGAGCGCCGACGGCGAGGGCAGTTCGGTCATGGCCGGCCGGGCCGACGGCGTACCGCAGTCCAGGCTGCGCTACGAGGCGGAGCGCGCGGCCTCGTCAAACGCCGAGTTCTTCTGCCCGGACTCGAAGGCGACGCCCCAGGAGTCCAAAGCCACAACGGTGAGCGGCCGGCCCGCGCACACGGCAGTGCTGAAGGTCACCCACCCCGACTGCGGCACCCTCCATCTCCGCCTGACCCTCATCTCCCTGGACGACAACCGCTCGGCCTTCCTCCTCGGCATCACCGAACAACAGGGGCGGGAGCAGGTCGACTTGCTGCTGGAGAACGTCTCCCTGCTGTAGTCGGAATTGTTCGCGACGGCCCACCTGCTCGCCCGAAACTCCCAAGCCACCCATCACGCCCGCACCTACGCGAGAACAGCCGGCACCCTGCGATGGCTCTCATCCGTCGGGGGCAGGCCCAGCTTGGGGAAGATGCCCGTGATGTGCATACCGATCGCGGCATCCGCAACCACCAGTTCCCTGGCAGTCGCGCTATTGGCCCCGCCCTCCGCGATCAGCGCCAGGACCTCACGCACGCGCAGCGTCGGTTGTTCCAGCGGGCCGCGGCGCCGGCGTCGCAATTCGGCGTACCGTCTCCGGGTCGAGACGACCGTGCCACCGCCCGCGACCTCGTGCAGCGCGTCGATGAACCCCTCCTGCTGCTGAGGGGCGGGCGGGGCGTACCCAGTCCCCCACCCGCGCCAGTCCCATCAATCAAGGTCCGACATGTCGAGCACGAAGCGGTAGCGGACATCGCCACGTCGCAGACGGTCCAGTGCCCTGTGCACCTGCGATGACAGGAGCAGCTCGATGTCGGCGGCGATGGCGTTGTCGGCGCAGAACCGGAGCATCTCCGCCGTCGCCGGCCGGCCTCCACTGCCTGCGGAACTGAGCTTCTTGCGGCCGATGAGCAAGTCCACGACGTCGACGGTGATGGGACCCAGGTGCCCAAGGAGGCTGAGGGTGCCGTCCATCGCCACCAGTTTCAGGTACGGGGCGAGGTCATGCAGAGCGGAGACGGTGTCAATGACGACGTCAAAGGTGCCGCGGGCCGCGGCCATCCGACGGGTGTCGGTGGAAGCGATGAGGTCGTGCGCGCCGAGATTGCGGGCGTCTTCGAGTTTGTCCCGGGTGCGGCTGATGACCGTGGTGGTGGCGCCCAGTGCCACGGCCAGCTTGACCGCGAGGTGCCCGAGGCCACCCAGGCCAGCTACGGCGACGCGGCTGCCCGGCCCGACACCGAGGTGACGTAACGGTTCCCAGACCGTGATACCGGCGCACATCAGGGGGGCGGCTGCGGCCGGGTCAAGGCCGTGGGGAAGCGGATAGGCGAAGGCGTCCCGTACGACGTACTCACGGGCGAAACCGCCCAGGGTCGTCACCCCGTCCTGCCGATCGGCGGCGCCGTAGGTCAGCGTGGGATAGGAGTGGCAGAAGTTCTCCTGGCCGGCCTCGCACATGGCGCACGCACCGCAGGAGTCGACGATGTTGCCCACCGCGACACGGTCGCCGATCGAGAAAGCGGTCACCGCCGGCCCGGCCTCCGTCACCACGCCGGTGAACTCGTGGCCCGGCACCAGGGGTTCCTGTGCGTGCGGGCCATGGGCTTGCATGGCGTGCAGGTCGCTGTGGCACACGCCGCAGTAGTCGACCCGCAGCGCGATGTCGTCCGGACGCAGGTCACGGCGGTCAAGCGAGGTGCGGCGGAGCACGGTCGGGCCGGCCGCCCGCCATCCGGTGGTCGTTCGCATGCCCACTCCTTAAACAGACTGTTCGGTTTGCCAAGGCTAGCCCCGGCGACCCAGCAAAACAAACCAACTGTTCTGTTTTGTAGGATGGGGGCATGCCGGAACAGCCCCAGACCTCGCGAGGCGCTGCGACCTACCAGCGCATCCTGGACGCCGCCACCGACGAGTTCGCCCAGCACGGCATCGCCGGAGCGCGCGTCGAACGCATCGTGACGGCAGCACGCACCAACAAGGCCCAGCTCTACGCCTACTTCGGCGACAAGGAACGCCTCTTCGACGCGATCTTCCTCAGCTCACTGGAGCGCATCACCAACGTCGTCCCCATCGACGCCGACGACCTCGCCGAGTGGGCCGTACGCCTCTACGACGAATACCTGCGCCGCCCCGACCTGATCCGGCTGGCCACCTGGGCACGGCTGGAGCGCCGACCCGCCGGACACCTCGTCGAGACGCACCAGCACTACGACGACCACAAGCTCACAGCCATCACCGAGGCACAGGCAACCGGCCGGGTCCGGGCGGGCGACCCGTTCGACATCATGGCCATGGTCATCGCCATGTCCATGGCCTGGTCCCCGGTCAGCAACGTCTACGCGGCCAGCGGCGAAGAACCCGACGCCGTACACGACCAGCGTCGCACCCTGCTCCGCGACTGCGTCCGCAGCGCCACCGCGGCCGGCAAGGGCTAACCCCCCTTCGCTCACCGCGACCGACACCTCGGCATCGCGCACGCCCGCAACCCTCCCCTCAGTGCGCGTTCCGCGGGCTCCGGCGCCAGCCCCGCCCCGTACCCAGGACTCGACGCCACAGGCACACCCACACGCACACCCTGAGCCGCAGGCACACCCACGGCACGTACACAGGTACAGGCACAGGCACAGGCGCGGGCGCACCCAACTCTCACCTTCGGGGGCCGCGTCGAGTAACCCACCACCCCGCGCCCCTGCCCGCACACGAAGACACGCGCGAGGACGCGCGCGCGGTGCCCGCGAGCCTGCACCCTCGGCGATTCGGCCAACTGCCCTACTCCGTAACCCTGCTGCGGGAACCGGGTCCATGCATCCGCCATGCGCCGTCGGCCGCTCCATTTCGGGAATCCGGGACCGACCGAAACACATGTGTTCGATATTCCGGCCAGGTCGTTAGACCCCGCGACCACCTCGTGCGACCGTCAGGGGGACCTGCATTGACCTCGGCCACTCCCCACGAACACTCACCCACCACACCCCCGCCATCCCCCTCTCCGCAACCGCCACCACCGCCCGCGGAGATCACCTACAGCGGACAGTTCTCCGTCAATCCGCTCGCCGAAGTCTCCTTCCGTCGCGTGTGCGCGCAGATCCCCGCCGTTCTGGGGCGGATCGCCCGGTTGGCGTGGCGGACCGACCGGCGCGCCGTGCAGATGCTCCTGGTCTGCCAGGTCGTCACGGGCGTCTCGGCCGCCGCGTTGCTGACCGCCACCGCCCAGGCGATGGAGCCCGTCCTTGGTGACGGATCGGCCGGCGACCGGCTCCGGGCTGCCGTCCCCGCGCTGGTGGTGGTCGCGTTCGCGGCCCCCCGGGGGGGGGGGGGGGGGGGGGTGGGTGGGGGCCCCGGCGCCCGCCCCCCCCCCCCCTATATACTGGTGTTTTGTTTGGGCCGGGTCTCCAACCCAATCTCTTTTTTTTTTTTTTTGTAAATGGGGGTGTCCGAG
>NZ_JBEHZD010000435.1:0-6975 GCF_040240285.1 Streptomyces sp. HSW2009
GATCCGGGCCCGGGCCCGGCGGCGCCCGGCGACCCCGCCGCGGACCCGGCCGCGCCCACCTCCCGTACGACGACCGCGCACGAGGTACGCATCACCGCGCGGCACCGGCACTCCTTCAGCAAGGGCAGCCGGGACGGCAGGGACGACAGGGACGGCAAGAGCAACCAGGCCAGTCGGACCACTCAGGCCGGTCAGGGCAGCCAGGCCGGTCGGGGCGGCAGCGGCGGCAAGGGCGGCAGGGGCACGCAGGTCACCTTCCACAGCGCCACCTTCGAGGGGCACCTGCGCGTCACCGACCCGGAGGCCCTCACCGCCCATCTGCTCGGCGGCATCGGCCCGGCCAAGGCGTACGGCTGCGGCCTGCTCACGCTCGCCCCGCTGCCTGCCGCCCGGTGAGGGGGCCGCGCCCGGTGAGGGCCCACCGCCTGGTGAAGCGCCCGCGCCCCGTACCGCCCCACGGGCCACCCCCGCCACCCCCACCACCCCCTTCACCGTGGCTATCGGTTACCCCCGAGGGGCGTACGGGCGCGGGACGCGGAGCGTAAGAAGTGCGGTGCTTCGGGGGCGGGGGGCTTGTGGGCGGGGGCTGCGGGCATCATGGTGGGCGCCTCGCGTGGCGGGTCGGGGTGGGACATCCTGACGCGGGCGGCTGCGCGACGGCGCTGTCGACCGTTGTTGTTCCTGAAGCTGACACCTGCCGTGCCCCGGTGGTGGCGTATCCGACCGGCGTGCGCGGCCCGGACCACCGGGGGAAACCGCGATGAGGGTGGAGTGGCGAGTCTTCCGTGCACAGGCCAGGCCCGTTCCGGAACCGCTGGCCACGCCCCGGGTGCTCGGCGCGGCCAATGCCGGCGCGCTCGCGGCGGTGGCGCTGCTCGGGGTGTGCGGCCTGCTGACCGACCCGGAAACCGTCCTCGCGGTGCTCTGCGCGCTGGCCGTCGGACTCGGCGTCTGCGCCCGTCTGGTGGCCGCTCCCGGCATAGCCGTGGTGTGCTGGATCTTCCTCAACTGGGCGGCGATCAACCCGCGTTGGCAACTCAGTTGGGCTGGCTACCCGGAGGCCGGCCGAATCGGCTTCCTCCTCGCCGCCGCCGTACTCGGCACGGTCATCGCCCGGATCAGCCATGCGCGGCGGGCCTATCGGCGCACCACGGCGGGTGGGGGGTGATGGGGCCGGGGGTGCGGGGTGGTTGCGCTGGGGGCAGGGTGGTTGCGCCGGGGGCGCTGCGGGTCAGGGGTGCAGGTAGTCGGGCGCGTGGGCTCCGCCCGTACCCACCGCTTGGGGGCACTGTCGGGCGGGGCCCGCATCCACGGCCCGACCGGCCGCCAGGCCCGTACAGACGGCGGGCGGGGTACGGCATCGCCCCGTAACCCGGGCCGCACCCCCGCCCTCACTCAACCCCCACCCCCAACCCGCCCCACCGGCGCGGACTCGGTCGTCGGGTCGGTGTCCGCCGCTGGGTGGGCGTCCGACTCGGGGTCGTCCCCGGTTGCCGGTTCGTCCTCGCGGTAGCGGAGCAGCAGCATCGCCGCGTCGTCGTGCGGTGGGCCGGCCGCGTGGGCCACCAGGTTCTGCCGCAGGGCCTCCACCGCGGCCTGCGGGTTGGCGGCCCGCAGCAGGGCGGCGCGCTGGCCCAGCGGATAGAAGTCGCCGCGGGCGTCGCGGGCCTCGCTCACCCCGTCGGTGTAGAAGAGCACCTGGTCGCCGGGGGCGAAGTCGACCGTGTGCGGCACCGGGCCCTTCGCGCCGTGCAGCGCGAGGCCGAGCGGCAGGGCCCGTTCGGGCGGTGGCAGGAAGGTGGCCGAACCGTCGCCGCGCACCACCAGCGGCGCCGGATGGCCGTAGTTGAGGAGCGTCATGGACCGCTCGGGCCCGGACTCGGCCAGCACCGCGGTCACGAACTTCTCCGTCGTCCGCACGTGCCGGTACAGCGCCTGTTCGAGCCGCTCGCCGACGGCCGTGAGCACCGGCTCGTCGTAGGCGGCCTCGCGGAACGCGCCCAGGATGACCGCCGCCGTCTCGACCGCCTCAAGTCCCTTGCCCTGTACGTCCCCGACGATGGTCCGCACCCCGTACGGCGTGGCCACCACCTCGTACAGATCGCCGCCGATCCGCGCGTCAGCCACCGCCGAGGTGTACGAGACGGCCACCCGCAGCGGCCCGGCGGACAGCGGCACGGGGCGCAGCAGGACGCGCTGCGCGACCTCCGCGATGGACCGCACGTTGGCGAGTTCGGCCTCCCTGCGCTGCCGCATCACCGCGGCGACCAGGCCGGCGACCGTGACGCCGCCCACCGACACCAGGGCGGTGGCGCCGCGGCGGTGGCTCAGCAGGTCGTTGTAGAGGCCGAGGCCGAGCGTCAGGGCGAGGGCGAGGCCGCCGATCCAGGCGGTACGGCGCCAACCGCCGACGAGCCCGGCGAACGCGGGCCCCAGCGAGATCAGCGGCAGGAAGCCGACGCCCGAACCCGCGGTCAGGTGCACCACCACGACGACGGCCATGACCGCGTACGGAATCGCCGAGAGCACGTGCGAGGGCCGATTCGCTGCTACCACCGCACCCCTGCCCCTTCTTCAGTTCCGCGCCACCACCCAGCGTCCCGCGCGGACCGGCACGCCACGGGGCGGACGTCGCACCGGTGGACCGGGGCGCGCCCCGGGGTCGGATTCCGGTTCTCTCCGGTCGCGGGGCCGCCACCAGCGGGTTCGGCGGGCCGACGACCGCCGGGGCGGTGGCGCGGGGCCGGGTGCGCTGGGTGGGGCGGGCCACGGCCGGGCACGCGGTGGGGACGGCGAGCGCTTGCCACCCCCTCATCGAGTGTGCACCGTCCGTCGATTTTCCGCCCCCCTCTTCCACCCCTCTCCCGCGACGGCCTCCCCTACGCCGGCGCCCGAACCACCGCAGCGGCCGGTTGCGCCCCGGCGGCGGCCCCACCGGTGGCCGACTTCGGCCGCTGGACGCGTACGGACGACCGGGCGGTGGTCAGACGTACGGCGGGACGTGGCGCGCGTACGGCGAGGGTGGCGGGGCGCCGGGGAACGGCGGACGGGAACAGCGCGGGCCGTGCCGTACGGAGGGGAGCGGCGGGCGGGGGCGAACGCGGGAACGGCAGTGGGGGCACCGTCCGCTGCGGAGGTTCCGCGCGGGACAGTGCCCCAACTGAGACGCCGGGTCAGTGCTCAGCACTCACCGCTCGGCGTGCGTCAGGGCCGCTGCGGGGCCCCGGGACGGGCTCAGACGCCCGCGATGGACTGGATCCAGGAGCGGTACGCGGTCACGTTGGTGTAAGCCGTGGTGGTCTGGCGGTCGCTGGTGGAGGCGACGCCGACCTGGACGCCACCGGCCATCATCGGGCCGCCGGAGTCACCACCGGCGGTGATGCCGTTGCCGCGGCGGGCGCAGATCGCCTGGCCCTGGTACGCGTCGCGGCAGCCACCGGACACGGTCACGTTGGCGACCTTCAGGTACTGCGACTGGCAGTTGATCTCGGAGCCGCACTGCGAGGTGGCGCCCCAGCCGTAGACCTGCACGCTCTGGCCGACGTTGACCGAACCCGGCTGGCCGAGCTGGGCGTAGGTCGCGGAGACCGAACGGTCGAGGCGGACCAGCGCGAGGTCGGCGGACGGGTGGGTCTGCGTCTGCACGCCGTTGGCCGTGGTGCCGCCACTGGTCTGGTCCAGGCTGCCGATCCGGAACGACAGGCCGCCGCCGGAGACGCAGTGCTTGGCGGTGAGAATCCAGTTGGAGTTGATGATGGTGGACGTACACGTCTGGCGTCCGTTGGAGAACAGCCGCGCGGCCCACGGGCCGCTCTGCGCGTAGCCACCGCCGATGATGCGGGTCGACGGTTCACTGGAGGCCGGGGCCTGCGGCGTCTCGGCGGCCGTGGCGTTCACGGAGAGGGTGAGGACGGAGAGCAAAGCGGCTATGAGCGCGGGGACTAGCCTGGTAATTCGCAAGGTTCCTCGTTTCCGAAGACACCCGATTACGCGGGCGTCGTTGGCCAGGGATTACCAGGATTACGAAGCCTTGTTGAAAGGGGTAGTAACAAACTTCCATAACATGCGGATATAGCTGGCGCCCCATCACCCGGCGGGGCACCGGGGTCCACAACAGTCACCCCGACCCAGATCCGCCAGCGAACTCCCAGGTCACACAGGGTACATCGGCACCCCATCGAGGCGCGGACGCCCCGGCTCCGATTTCCCGCTTTCCCGGCACAAGCCGAGGAAAGCCACGAGAACCGCCCACATCATTCCCATGTCAGCGCAAGCCGCCTTTCCGTTTCCCGCATACGGATATGGGCCTGCCGGCCGGGTTCACCGCGGGTGATCCACCGTCCGCCTTCACCTGTTTATCGATCTTCCGCAGCTTTCGCGGCCAACGGACCGGCGATCTCCATTGACCGCATCGCCCCGCCTCAGAAAGTGACGTCGAAGGGGTGGGAACGGGTTCCCTCGCGACAACTTCCGAAGGGGTGGGGGTGGTTTGCGTAGGCGCTGTTCCGTATGGCCGCTGCCGGGCTTGGCTCGCGTTCGTCTGCACCCGCCCGCGTTGGGGCGCGGGACCCCGGCCTTGGACGTCCAGGCAGCCAGAACCGGAACATGATGGTTCGTCACATACGGTGTTTGCGCGGGGTCACGCGGCGGAAGTCCCCGTCGCCGTGCCTGTGGGCGAGGCGGGCGGCCGGTAGGCTGTTTTCTCGCATTTGCTCGACGTGGCCTTACCCCGCGAACTGCTCGTGAACTGAGGACCGAAGGAGAGGCAGCGCGTGCCCGAAATCGTGGATCGGGCGGCCTTCCGGCGCCTTTTCGAGAGCTTCCAGCACACCGCCTGGCGGCTGGAGACCCGGCGCGGCTACGCGTCCGACCGTGCGGACCCCGACTTTCAGGAGTTCCTGGCCACCGGTTCCTCACCCTGCGACCCGAGCGAGCCGTGGTTCGTCACCATCAAGGCGCAGACCGGGGCGGGCAAGCGCGTCGGGCGGGTGCGCGTCGCCGACCGTCCGATGACCACCGAGCAGCGGTTCCTGCTCGACTACGCCCGGCACAACGCGTCATTCGGCGAGGACATCCGCTACCTGTGGCGCGAGCAAGCCGCCGACTTGCCCGCCGTGGACTTCTGGCTCTTCGACTCGCGCTTGGTCGCGCTGCTCCACTTCGATGACGCCGACGCCATCACGGGCATCGAGCTGATCACCGAACTAGCCGAGGTCGTGCGGTACGCGATGGTGCGCGACGCGGCGATGCACCACGCGGTGCCGTTCGACCAGTTCGCCGCGACCGAATAGAGCGCATGGCCGGTGAGCACCGACTATCAGCAAGCCAGGGTGGCCCTGGGGGCGCGGCTGCGCGAACTCCGGATCGCCTGTCCTGGTGGTCGGCTCACCGGTCAGCAACTTGCCCGGCGGCTCGGCTGGCCCGGCTCCAAAGTCAGCAAGTTGGAGAACGGCAAGCGCTGCAAGCAGGTCGCAAGACCGGTTCGGGGTCGTAGTCGCCCCGCGCTCCTCCGTACCCCGCCGCGCCGGGATGCGGGACCGGCCAAGTAGGGCGTACGGCGCCGGGGCGTTGGGCCCGGAGACGGGGGACGGGGGACAGGGCCCAGGTCAGCCGATCCGGGTGAAGGGCGTGAAGTCGCGTTGGCCGTTGACGGTGCGGTAGAGGTTGCCGGAGGCGTCGAAGACGAAGGATGAGGCGTTGTCGCCCGGGCAGTAGCCGGTGGAGTTCGAGCGGGGCGCGGGGGGGCCGACGGACAACTGCTTTCCGCCGTCCTCCACCGCGACCAGGGTGGCCGTCGACTCGCAGTAGCCGGCACCGTCGTAGGACAGGGTGATCACGTGTTGGCCCGGCTTGGCCTGGCGGACCACCATGTGCTGGGAGATCGGGCCCGCGTAGTTCTTCCGCTCCCAGGTGCCGAGGAAGCGCTGGGGGACGGTGTTGGTGGGGGTCGGGCGGGTCGGCGGGTCCTGGTCGGCGCCGCTGTCGGGCCGCTCGGCCGGCGGGTCGTCGTCCCGGTCGGCCGGGGTGGTCCGCTGGCCGCCGGACGGGGCGTCGGCATCCTTGTCCCGGGCCGACCCACCGCGCTCGCCCGGCGTCGAACTCGGCTCGCGCTGCCCCGCGTCGGCGCCCTTTCCCTTGGCCGCGTCCTCGTCCCCGTCCTTCTTGGCCTCGTCGGCGTCCCGCTCGGCCTCGTCCTGTTTGGCCTTCCCGTCCTTGGACTTGCTCGCGGACGGCGCGGGCGATGCCGGTGCCTTGGGGTCCGCGGTCGGCGCGGCCGACGCCGCGGCCCGTTCCCGGCCCTGCCCGCCGCGCCCCTCGTCGCGGGTCAGCAGCGCGACGGTACTGGCGGTCGCGAGCACCGCGAGCACCACCGTCGCCACCACCCAGCCGCGGCGCCGGGAGCGCCCGCCGGTCGGCGCGTGCGCGGCCTTCGCCGATGCGGGGGTGGCCGACGGGGTGGCCGACGGGGTGGCCGACCGTACGGGATCTGCCGCGTCCGGGGAGCGCACGGGACCTGCCGCGGCCCCGGCGGCAGGCCCGGCTCCGGACGTGGCCCGGGGTGCGTCCGCCGGGGTGGCTTCCGGGGGCAGCGGCACGGCCACGGGGGCGGGCCCGGCGGGCGGAGCGGCGGCCGGCGCGGCCGACGCCGACGGGGGTGGTTCGGCGGGCGCCGACGGGGGTGCCGCCGGGGTGGCCGTGGCTGCGGCGGGCGGTTCCGACGCGGCCGGTTCCGGCAGGGACGGCGCGGATACGGACGGCGTGGATACGGACGGTGCGGACGCGGTGGACGGTGCGGACGCGGTGGACGGTGCGGACGCGGCGGGCGCCTTCGGCCCGGCAGTCGCCGTGCGTGCGGGCGGCGCGGGCGCAGCAGGAGCAGCCGCCGCGGACGCCGAACCCTCGGTGGACGGCATGGATACGGCCGGCGCGGGCCCGGGGGACGGCGCGGGCCCGGCGGACGGCGCGGGCCCGGCA
>NZ_JBEHZD010000436.1:0-6968 GCF_040240285.1 Streptomyces sp. HSW2009
CCAACCCGGGCCCCGGCCTTGGCTCTGACCGCGCCCCCGGCCCCAACACTGGCCGCGATCCCGCCCACCGCGGCGGGGCCCGGCCCCCCCCCCCCCCGCGCCGGGGCGGCCCCCCCCCCGGCGCCCCGGGGGCCGCGGGGGGGGGGGCGGGCGGGCGGCCCGGCCGGGGGGGTTGGGCGCCCGGGGGTGGGCCGCGCCGACGCCGACCGGCTGCCAGGTGTCGTAGTAGCGGGCCCACAGGTCGCCGAGGTCGCCGGTGATCGGCAGCAGGGCGCCGCCGGCCAGCGAGCCGCCGCCGATCAGGTTGCGGCAGGCGATGAGCGAGGCGAGCAGCAGCACGGCGAAGAGCACCGGGCCGGGCTTGCGGGCGATCCGCTTGAGCCGGGTGAACTGCTCGACTTCGAGGAAGTCCGCGTCGTCGCCGCCGGGCCCCGACTCGACGGCGCCGTGCCGGCCGCCGGCGGAGAGTTCGGCGTCGGAGCGCCCGCCGAAGTTGCCCGCGATCTGTTCGACGGTGGCCCGCACCGTCGCGCCGGGCGGCGGGAAGAGCGGGCGCAGTTCGCCGGCCTCGACCTCGGGCCGGCCGCGCCCGCGCCGGGCGGCGAGCACCCGCTCGGGCCGCAGCAGTACGGCGCACAGGCCGGCGAATTCGTCCACCGCCTGCCCGGGCGCCTTGCCGACCAGGTAGCCGAGGGTGCGCAGCAGGGTGCCGAGCACGACGCGCAGCAGGACGTAGGGGAGCAGGGCGGTGCGGGTGTTGGCGAGCAGCGTGTAGACGGCGCCGGCCTTGTCGACCCGGTGCGGCGATGACGCGCGCGGGGCGAGTTGACGCAGGGCCGAGCCCTGTTCGCCGTCGGCGGCGGCGGTGCGGCCGGCGCGGCCCACGCAGTCGATGGGCCGCCGCTCGCGGGCCGCTGCCTCCGCGTGCCGCAGCGCCGCGTCCGGGGCGATCAGCACCTGGTGGCCGCGGGCCTGGGCGCGCCAGCACAGGTCCACGTCATCGCGCATCAGCGGCAGCCTGGCGTCGAAACCACCGAGTTCGTCCCAGACGTCGCGGCGGATCAGCATGCCGGCGCTGGAGACGGCGAGTACGGGGCGGACCTGGTCGTGTTGGGCCTGGTCCTGTTAGCGGCGCTCAAGGCCGGTCCAGCGGCGCCCGCTGCGGGCGATGCTGACGCCGACTTCGAGCAGTTGTCGCCGGTCGTACCAGCTCCGCAGCTTGGGGCCGACGATCGCGGCGCGCGGGCTGGCGTCGGCGACCCGCAGCAGTTCGGTCAGCGCGCTCGGCTCGGGCGCGCAGTCGTCGTGCAGCAGCCACAGCCACTGCACGGGCTCGCCGTGCGGCAATTCGGGCATCTCGTACGCGTCGTCGCGCCAGGCGCGGGCCTCGGGGTCCCAGCCGCCGGGGCGCCGCAGGTACGGGAGTTGGTCCGGCGTCAGCAGCGGGGCGCTGCGCACCGCTTCTTCCACGGCCGTGCCGAAGCCGCTGCGCCGGGCGAGGTGCAGGACCCGCTCCGGGCCGAGGGCGTCGGTGAGCAACTGGGCGGACGCGTCGGCGCTGCCGGTGTCGGCGGCGACGGCGTACTGCACCGGACGGTCCTGGCCGAGCAGACCGGCGAGCGCGTCCGGCAGCCAGCGGGCGCCGTCGTGGGCGACGAGCACGGCGGTGACCACGTGCCGCGGGAACTCGGGCGTGGTGGACGCCGCGCCACCGTGGGTGGGGGCGAACTCGGTGGGGGCGGCCGGCTGGGAGGCCGCCGATTGGCTGTGCACGGACATCGAGGTACGGGCCCCGGTTCGCTGGACTGCGGTGGACGCCCGGCTGCCGTGGTGGCGCCGGTGCCTCTCGGACGGGCCCCCACACTAACGGCTCGGCCGGGCGGGCCGACCGCTCCGTCCGAGCCGTACGGACAGGGCGCGCGCCGCGGCACACAGGGCGCTCGGGCGCGGCGGGGCCCCGTCCCGTCGCCCACGCGCCCGCAGGCACGGCCCTGAGCTGCCACCGTTCCCAGCAGGGCGCACGCCCTTCGCCCCGCCGCGCGCCGGCCCGCCCCGTCGGGCCGCGGGCCAGATGTGGCCAGGGCGCGCTCGGATACGTTCACTTGGCGCACCACACCGAACACCACGCGGCCGACCCGCACGCGACGCGCCCGGTACCACGCTCCGCACGCATGTCCCCGCGGGGCGGGGTGAACCAGGGCGGGAGGGTGGGAGCTGTGGGGCGGGGGGTGGGAGCTGTGGGGCGGTTTGTGCACCGGGGTGGTGGGGGCCGCCGCTGCGGGCGGCGCGTATCAGGGACCCCGGGGGCGCGGTGACGGAGCGTTCCGCGGCGCGCTGCGGGTACGGCGCGATGGCCGCGGCCGAGCCGCGGCTACGGGACGGCGCGCACCGAGGTCGCCGGGGGCCGCGGCGACGGAGCATTCCGCGGAGCGCGGCGAGCGGGCGGCGGCCGGGGCCACGGGTGCGAGGGCGGCGGGGCTACCGGTAGCGAGGCCACCGGTAGCGGGGCCACCGGTAGCGGGGCCACCGGGCCTGCGCCCCTCCGGGCCCGTGGTCCCGCGAGTCACTGCCGCCGGGCCGTGGCGCGGGCGGTGGCGCGGGCCGTGGCGCCGCATGCCAGGCACCTAGATGGCAGATGCCACAGATGTCATAGCTGCCGCCTAGCTGCCCACCCCATGCCTGACGAGACGCCCACCAACACGACGGTCCGCCTCGATGCGCTGGGCGCTGGAGGCGGACCGTGGGTGCAGCTTCTGTGGGGGGACCGGGCGTTCAGACCGCGGCCTTTTTCAGTCGTCGACGTTCGCGTTCGGACAAGCCGCCCCAGATTCCAAAGCGTTCGTCATGCGCGAGGGCATATTCAAGGCACTCCGAGCGGACCTCGCAGGCGAGGCAGACCTTCTTCGCCTCACGCGTGGACCCGCCCTTTTCCGGGAAGAACGATTCGGGATCGGTCTGAGCGCACAGTGCGCGCTCCTGCCAGCCGAACTCCTCGTCCGCCTCTTCGACCAGCAGTTGCTGGAACAACTCGGTCATGTGCGCCCCTCGTCCGTCATTGCGTACCCGTGCCGCAGCCGTGAGCCTGAGCGACACGTCTGAAATTACAAGTGCGCCGATCCGAGCCAGTCAAGCCGAGATCTGCTATTGAGCCGCTTATTCACTCTGCGGAACCAAGGGCTTGCAGAAAGTGTTCAAATCGACATAAAGCCAGACACACCTACCGCCACACCGCGCGTCGACGCGTCACGGCATCTCCCCACCGAGAACAGACGTCCCGGCCGCCGACTCCAGTTGCAGTACGGCCGCCGAAGCGAAACGGATCACACCGCGCCCCGCCTCCGGAGAACGATCGTGGGCGCCGCACGGCGTCAACGACCGCAGATGGTGCGCCACCTCTCCGCCTGTACGGTTGCACAAACCTTTCTCCGGACGGGGTAACCGGATGAGGTGAAGCATTACTCACCATGTGGACAGGGATTTGACAGGAACGGACAGACCCGGTCTCCTTGGTCGCATGTCAGTGAGCGCCATGCCCCAGTCGACCCGTGCCTACGGGTTCCGCTGCGCTGTGCAGGCTCGCTGTCGCTGTTCTAGCTGTTGATGCCACCTGAGCTCCAGCTTTCTCCCGCACCACCTCGCTCCACCGCTTCCGTGCACGCGCCGGGCCATGACCAGGCCCGACGAGCCGCTGGCGCCGCGTGCCACCCGCACATCTGCCGAGGAACTCCGTACATGAACAGCGATGTCCAAATCGCCGGGGACTGGCTCGACATTCCCCACCTGCTGCCGCCGCTCCCCGCCCACCCGAGCACCGTCTCGGGCTTCGTCCAGCTCGCCCGCACCATCGCCGCCGACCGCGCGGGCTGGCAGCCGCTGGTCGAGTACGACGCCACCAGCCGCTGGTACCACCGGCTGCGCACCGGCCCCGGCTATGAGGTCTGGCTGCTGAGCTGGGTGCCGGGGCAGGGCAGCGGGGCGCACGACCACGGCCGCTCCAGTGGTGTCTTCACCGTTCTCCAGGGCAAGTTGACCGAGCGCACCGCGGACGGCGAGCGCACGCTCGGCCCCGGCGCCCAGCACGTGATCGCCCCCGGCTACGCCCACGACGTCGTCAACGACTCCCTCGAACCCGCCGTCAGCCTGCACGTCTACTTCCCCGGCCTGACCGACATGCCCTTCCACCCGGGCCGGGGCGCGGCGTACGGCACGGCCGCGCCGGGCGAGGCGCCGGCGGCGGTCGGCGCGGGCAGTCGCTGACCTACGGCCGAAGGCGCGCGGGGCCCGAACTACCGCCGGGCGCCCGGGAGTTGAGCGCGGGCCGGCCTGGGCGCGGGTCGGCCCGCTCGGCCGTGCCGGTCGGCCCGTACGTGGGTGAGCGCCCCCGTACCGGCGGCGGGTTGGCCGAACCGCGCACGGTGGCCGCTTCCGCCCCGGTGACCGGAGGCCGGGGTTCCCCGGGCGGCTGACAGACTGTGTCCCATGCGCATTGTGGTTCTGGCAGGGGGGATCGGCGGCGCCCGGTTCCTACGCGGTCTCATCTCGGCGGCGCCCGACGCGGAGATCACCGTCGTCGGCAACACCGGCGACGACATCCACCTCTTCGGCCTCAAGGTCTGTCCCGACCTCGACACCGTGATGTACACCCTGGGCGGGGGCATCCACGAGGAACAGGGCTGGGGCCGGGCGGACGAGACGTTCGCGGTGAAGGACGAGTTGGCGGCGTACGGCGTGGGGCCCGAGTGGTTCGGGCTCGGTGACCGGGACTTCGCCACGCACATCGTCCGCACCCAGATGCTGGGCGCCGGCTATCCGCTCAGCGCCGTCACCGAGGCGCTGTGCGCCCGCTGGCAGCCGGGCGTGAAGCTGCTGCCCATGTCGGACGACCGGGTCGAGACGCACGTGCTCATCGACGACCCGGAGGCCGGTGGCGGGCGCAGGGCCGTGCACTTCCAGGAGTACTGGGTGCGGCTGCGGGCCGGGGTGCCGGCGCACGCGGTGGTGCCGGTCGGCGCCGAACAGTCCAAGCCGGCGCCCGGCGTGCTGGAGGCCATCGCCGCCGCCGACGTCGTGCTCTTCCCGCCGTCCAACCCGATCGTCAGCGTCGGCACCATCCTGGCCGTGCCCGGCATCAGGGAGGCCATCGCGGACGCCGGGGTGCCGGTCGTCGGGCTCTCCCCGATCGTGGGCGACGCGCCGGTGCGCGGCATGGCCGACAAGGTGCTGGCCGCCGTGGGCGTGCAGGCGACGGCGGCTGCGGTCGCCGCGCACTACGGTTCCGGGCTGCTCGACGGCTGGCTCGTGGACACCGTGGACGCGGGCGCGACGGCCGAGGTGGAGGCCGCCGGCATCCGCTGCCGCGCGGTGCCGCTGATGATGACCGACCTGGCGGCCACCGCCCAGATGGCCCGCGAGGCGCTGGCGCTGGCCGAGGAGGTACGGGCGTGAGCGCGCCGGCACGGCCCACGGGGCCGGATGCGAACGCGGGCTCGGCTTCGGCTTCGGCTTCGGCTTCGGCTTCGGCTTCGGCTTCGGCTTCGGCTTCGGCGGACACTGCCCCGGCCGCGGGCGCCGAGGACGGCGGGCCCGCCTCCTTCCGGGTGTGGGCGCTGGCCGGCATCCCCGAGGTGCGCGAGGGCGACTCGCTGGCCAAGCTGATCGCCGCCGCGGTCGGCCCCGAAGGCCCCGGCCTGGCCGACGGCGACGTGCTCGTCGTCACCTCCAAGATCGTCAGCAAGGCGGAGGGCCGGCTGCTGCGGGCGGATGACCGCGAGGCGGCGATAGACGCCGAGACCGTACGGGTCGTCGCCCGGCGCGGCCCGCTGCGCGTGGTCGAGAACCGGAACGGCTTCGTGATGGCCGCCGCGGGCGTGGACGCCTCCAACACCCCGGCGGGCACGGTGCTGTTGCTGCCCGTCGACCCGGACGCCTCGGCCCGTACGATCCGCGACGAACTGCGGGCCGCGCTCGGCGTGGACGTCGGCGTGGTCATCAGCGACACCTTCGGGCGGCCCTGGCGCTCCGGCCTCACCGACGTGGCGATCGGGGCCGCCGGGCTGCGCGTCCTGGACGACCTGCGCGGCGGCACCGACGCGCACGGCAATCCGCTCGCGGTGACCATCGTCGCCGCCGCCGACGAGCTGGCCGCCGCCGGCGACCTGGTCAAGGGCAAGACCTCCGGCTGTCCGGTCGCCGTGGTGCGCGGGCTGCCGCGGCTGGTGGGCGAGGCGGCCGACCCGACCGGCGCCGGGGCCAGCGCCCTGGTGCGCAAGCCGGCCGAGGACATGTTCCGGCTCGGCACGTCGGAGGCCGTACGGGAGGCGGTGACGCTGCGGCGCACGGTGCGCGAGTTCACCGACGCGCCGGTGGACGGGGCGGCCGTGCGGCGCGCGGTCGCCGCCGCGGTCACCGCGCCCGCGCCGCACCACACCACGCCCTGGCGGTTCGTCCTGCTGGAGAGCGAGCGGGCGCGTACCGAACTGCTGGACGCGATGCGCGAGGCGTGGATCGCCGATCTGCGGCGCGACGGGTTCAGCGAGCAGAGCGTGGCCAGGCGGGTGCGCCGGGGCGATGTGCTGCGCCGGGCGCCGTACCTGGTCGTGCCGTGCCTGGTGGCGGACGGCGCGCACCCGTACCCGGACGAGCGGCGCGCCACCGCCGAGCGCGAGATGTTCGTGGTCGCGGCCGGCGCCGGCGTGCAGAACCTGCTGGTCGCGCTCGCCGGCGAGGGGCTGGGCTCGGCCTGGGTCTCCTCCACCATGTTCTGCCGCGAGGTGGTGCGCGAGGTGCTTGAGCTGCCCGCGAACTGGGACCCGCTGGGCGCGGTGGCGGTCGGCACGCCGGCCGCCCCGCCCGTGGCCCGACCGCCGCGCGAGGCGTCGGCGTTCATCGAGGTCCGCTAGCGCCGCCTGCGCGGCGCGCCCGGGGAGATCCGTCCGTGGGGGCGGGGCCGGTCCGCCATGGGCCGGTCC